>DASWYH010000872.1:0-4054 GCA_036405095.1 Gemmata sp.
GAAACCACCGCGGCGAAGCTCGACCGGCCCGTCCTCATTGAGGGGTACAAGCCGCCCTACGACCCGCGCGTGAACCACTTCAGCATCACCCCGGACCCGGGCGTGATCGAAGCGAACATGCACCCCGCGCACTCGTGGGACGAAGCGGTTCACATCACCACGACCCTGTACGAAGAGGCGCGCCAGGCGCGGCTGTGTACCGAGAAGTTCATGCTGGACGGGCGCCACACGGGCACCGGCGGCGGGAACCACGTCGTCATGGGCGGACCGACCCCGGGCGACAGCCCGTTCCTGCGGCGCCCGGACCTGCTCAAGAGCCTCGTGGGGTTCTGGAACAACCACCCGTCGCTGTCGTACCTCTTCAGCGGCCTGTTCATCGGCCCGACCAGCCAGCACCCGCGCGTGGACGAGGCGCGGCACGACGCGCTCCGCGAACTGGAGATCGCGTTCGGGCAGGTCGGGGACGGCAAGAACCCGCCCGCGTGGCTGGTGGACCGGCTGTTCCGGCACCTGCTCACCGACCTCACGGGGAACACGCACCGGGCCGAGTTCTGCATCGACAAGATGTTCAACCCCGACTCGGCGGACGGCCGGCGCGGGCTGCTGGAACTGCGATCGTTCGAGATGCCGCCGCACGCCCGCATGAGCTGCGCACAACAGCTCCTGATGCGCTCGCTGGTGGCGTGGTTCTGGCGCAAGCCTTACGACCACAAACTGGTCCGCTGGGGCACCTCGCTCCACGACAAGTTCATGCTCCCGCACTTCGTGGCGGAAGACTTCGGCGACGCGCTGGACGAGCTGCGCGAGCGCGGCGGGTACGCCCTCGACCCCGCCTGGTTCACGCCGCACGTGGAGTTCCGGTTTCCGGTCCTGGGCACCGTCACCCAGCGCGGGGTGAACCTGGAACTCCGCACCGCGATCGAGCCGTGGCACGTGCTCGGCGAAGAGGCCAGCGCCGGCGGGACCAGCCGCTACGTCGATTCGTCGGTCGAGCGCGTTCAGGTGAAGGTCCGCGGGCTCACCGATCCGCGGCACGTGGTCACCTGCAACGGGCGCCGGGTGCCGCTCCACCCCACCGGGACGCGGGGCGAGTTCGTGGCGGGGGTGCGCTACCGGGCGTGGCAGCCGCCGAGCTGCCTGCACCCGACGATCCCGGTTCACGCGCCGCTCGTGTTCGACGTGCTGGACACCTGGAACGAGCGGAGCATCGGCGGCTGCACGTACCACGTGAGCCACCCGGGCGGGATGGCGCACGAGAGCTTCCCCGTGAACGCGCTCGCGGCCGAGAGCCGGCGCATCGCCCGGTTCTTCGCGCTCGGCCACACGCCCGGCCCGGTCAGTGTCCCACCCGAGGAGCCGAGCCCCGAGTTCCCGCTCACGCTCGACCTCCGCAAGGCCGAACCGGTGCAGTACCGCCCGTTTGTGTCGAACGCGGGCGCGCAGCCGGCGGTCCGGGCTTCGGCGGCTGTTCTAGAATAACGTAACCGCGCCGGGCTGCGGTCGCCCGCGGTGCCTACTTTCCCTTGGCACTCGAATGTCAGACGGCCTCTCCGAACCACTGACGGACCCTCGCCTCGCGCCGGGCGCCGATTTTCGGCCCGGTGCCGAGCCGCCGTCCGGGTATTACGAGGCCGCCGCCGGTGACGGCGCGCCGCGCCCGCACTGGGGTGCGTTCGATCAGGCGCTCCGCGAACTCGGCCCCGACGAACTCGCGAGCCGGTGGCGCGAGGCGAAACAGCTCATCCGCGAGAACGGGGTCACGTACAACGTGTACGGCGACCCGCACGGCATCGCGCGGCCGTGGCAACTGGACCCGATCCCGCTCCTCATCTCGAAGCACGAATCGGTCCTCCTCGGCCGCGGGCTGATCCAGCGCGCCCGGCTGTTGGAAGCGATCCTCGGCGACCTGTACGGCCCGCAGCGGCTCCTCAAGGACGGGCTGCTGCCGCCACAGTTGGTGTTCCCGAACCCGGGCTTTTTGCGCCCGGCGCACGGCATCAAGGTGCCCGGCGGGCGCCACCTGCACCTCTACGCCGCGAACCTCGGGCGCGGGTCCGATGGGTGCTGGCGCGTCATCGGCGACCGCACGCAGGCGCCCTCCGGCGCCGGGTACGCGCTCGAAAACCGCATCGTGATGACGCGGACGCTGCCCGAAGCGTTCCGCGACTGCCGCGTTCACCGGCTCGCGCTGTTCTTCCAAACGTTCCGCGACACGCTCCGCGCGCTCGCGCCCCGCAACAAGGACAACCCCCGGGTCGTGCTGCTGACGCCGGGGCCGTACAACGAAACCTATTTTGAACACGCCTACCTCGCGCGCTACCTCGGCTACACGCTCGTTGAGGGCGGCGATCTCACGGTTCGCGACAACCGCGTGTATTTGAAAGTGCTGGGCGGGCTCCAGCCGGTGGATGTGATCTTCCGCCGGCTCGACGATGATTTCTGCGACCCGCTGGAGCTCCGCCCGGATTCGTTCCTCGGGGTGCCCGGACTGGTTCACGCGGCCCGCAGCGGGAACGTGGTGGTTGCGAACACCCTGGGTACGGGCCTGCTCGAAACGCCGGCCCTGCCGGCGTTTCTGCCGCGCCTCTGTCGCGCCCTCCTGGGCGAAGAACTCAAGCTCGAATCGGTCGCCACGTGGTGGTGCGGCGAGCCCGATTCGCTCCGGTACGTACTCGATCACCTGACCCAACTCGTCATCAAACCGGCGTTCCCCGCGACGCGGATGGAGCCCGTGTTCCCCGGCGAACTCTCTTCTTCCCAGCGGGCGGCGTTCGCCGAGAGCTTGCGCGCCCGGCCCGGCGACTTCGTCGCCCAGGGCCGCCTCGAACTCTCGTCCGCCCCGGTTCTCGATGGTGACACCTTGGTGCGCCGCAAACTCGTGGTGCGCTCGTATCTTACGGCCGACGTGAACGGCGGGTTCATGTGCATGCCCGGCGGCCTGACGCGCGTGAGCGCGTCCCCGGATACGACCGTGGTGTCGATGCAGCGCGGGGGCGGGAGCAAGGACACCTGGGTGCTCGCCGAAACCGCGGTCAGCGACTTCAGCCTGCTCCCGGGCAGCGGCCAGCGCGTGGCCCTCACGCGCTCGGGCGGGAGCCTCCCGAGCCGCGCCGCGGACAACCTGTACTGGCTCGGGCGCTACGCCGAACGGGCCGAAGGCTTCACGCGCCTTCTCCGGGGCATCGTGGTCCGGGTCACCGAGCGCTCCGGGCTGGTGGACAGCCCCGAGTTGCCGTTCCTGCTGCACGCGCTCTCGGCGCAAGCGGACCCGAAGTTCCCGCGCGCGGAGACCGAGTGCGACCCGCTCGACCGCGTGTACCCGGTGCTCTTCGACCGCGCCGACCCGAACAGCTTGGCTTCGGTGATCGCGTCCGTGCGGGCCGTCGCGTCCGTGGTGCGCGACCTGATTTCGCTCGACATGTGGCGCGTGGTCAATTCGCTGAACGAACTGACGCGCCCGCCGGCGGCCGAGGACGTGCCGACCCCGGCCGCGGTCCTCGACCTGCTGAATCGCACCGTGGTGACGCTGGCCGCGTTCGGCGGGCTCGCCGCCGAGAGCATGACCCGCGGCGAGGGCTGGCGGTTCCTCGACCTCGGGCGCAAACTGGAACGATCGATGAGCACCATCGGGCTGCTCCGTGCGACTCTTGTCACGGTGTCCCCGCAAGAGGGGCCGGTTCTCGATGCGGTCCTGGAAGTCGCCGACAGCGGGATGACATACCGGCGCCGCTACATGAGCAGTTTGCGCGCGGAGGCGGTGCTCGACCTGCTCGTGGACGACGAGACGAACCCGCGGTCGCTCGCGTCGCAACTGGCGGCCCTGGTGGATGATGTGGACCACCTCCCGCGCCCGGCCGGGGTGGCCGGGCGGGCGCCCGAGCAGCGGTTCGCGCTCGCAGCGCTCGGCTCGGTGCGCATGGCCGAACCGGAGCGCCTGGCCGCGGTCGAAGAGGGCACGCGCCCGGGGTTGAAGGTGCTGCTCGATCACGTTGCGGGCTGGTTACCGATCCTGTCCGACGCGATCACGCAGCAGTACCTGAGCCACTTGCAGACC
>DASWYH010000873.1:0-3548 GCA_036405095.1 Gemmata sp.
CAGGCCGCGGAAATCGGCTTCGGTTTTGATCACCTGCGGTTGCCACTGTCCGAAGGCGCCGGGAGTACAAACCGCGAGGAGCGCGGTTGCGGAAATAACGAACCTCATTTCAGGAGCCCCACGGTAACTGGTTCCGGGATCGAACCGCCGTGCTATTCTCGGCGCACCCGGTGGAACCGCAACCCCGAAACAACCCCGGACGCCGGCGGGAAAATTTTCCTCCCAAGGTGGACTCAGGGCTTGGCGAAGGCTGCGACATCGGCCATAATCATCGCATCTCAGCCAGACTAACGGTCTCAATAGGTACGCCCTCTATGTCTGAGACCGAACACACTCAGCAGGGTCAGACCGAACCGTATTTGGGTGCGGACCCGGCATCGTCTGCGCAGACTTCGGGGGCTGCCCGGATCGGGCGGTTCGAGGTCCGCAAGGAGCTCGGCGCGGGCGCGTTCGGCCGCGTGCTCCTGGCGTTCGACCCCCAGATGAACCGGCTGGTCGCCATCAAGCAGCCGTTCGGTGAAGGGCTGAGGCCCGAGTATCGCGCCGATTTCCTCAAAGAAGCGCGTGCCGCAGCGGCCATCGACCAGCACCCGAACGTGTGCCCCGTCTACGATGTCACCGCCGACGGCGATGCGCCCTACCTCGTAATGCGGTTCGTGGCGGGGGGCACGCTCCGGCAGATCTTGCAGCGCACCTCGCCCCTCACGGCCCGAACCGCGCTCGGCGTCGCGCGGAAGCTCGCCCTCGGGTTGGCCGCGGCGCACGCGAAGGGCGTGATCCACCGCGACCTGAAGCCCGCGAACGTCCTCTACGACGATGCCAACCGTGAGGTGCTCCTCACCGACTTCGGGCTGGCGCGCATCTTCGCCCCCGGGTCCGATACGGCGACGATCAACCGCGGCGCGCACGGCACCCCCCTCTACATGCCGCCGGAGCAGTGGGGCACCGCCGCGTTCGGCCCGATCACGCCCCGCGCCGACCTCTACAGTCTCGGGGTCATTCTGTACCAGATGCTCTGCGGGCGGGCGCCGTTCTCCGGGGCCGGGTTCGAGCTGATGACCCAGCACTGCACGGTGCCGCCGGACCCGCCGTCCGTGGCCCGCCCGGAACTCGGTACGCGGTTCGACGCCCTGTGCCTCAAGGCGCTGGAGAAGAACCCGGCCGACCGCTATGCCTCGGCCAAGGAGTTCGCCGACGCCCTCGCGGCGCTGCTCCGCGGCCCGGTGGGGGCTCCCGCTCCGGACGCAAACGCGGTTACCACGTCCGTGCCCGACCGGAGCCCCGAACCGCCCTCCGCACCGGTTCCCGCGGTGCCGGTCACACGAACCGCGGAGGTCAAGACAGAACCGACCCTTCCGCCGGGGGCTTCAACGGTTTCCTCGTCGCGTGCCGTCCCGGTCGCGCCGCCGATGCTCGATTCGCCCCACCGGGCCGCGGAGGAACAGAACGTGACCGCCGCCCGGCTCGGGGTCGGGCTCGCGCGCACCAACTCGGTTGGGGTGCACTTCCGGCTGATTCCGGCGGGCGAGTTCCGCGCCGGCCCCACGCCCGACGACCCCACCGCCCGACCGGGTGCGCGGCAGGTTCGCGTGACAATCGACCGACCGCTCTGGGCGGCAGTGTTCCCCTTGACGAACCGAATCGTGAGTGCGTTCCTGGACGACCCCGGACCCGAACGGCAAATCGCGGCGGACCGCCTGTTCGCGCCGGGCGCCCGTGGGGGCGGTGCCGACGACCTGCCTGCGACGCACATCAGTGCGCTCGACGCGCTGGCGCTGTGTCGGTGGCTCAACCGGATCGACGCGGGTCATGGCTATCGGTTGCCGACCGAAGCCGAGTGGGAGTTCCTCGCCCGGGCCGGGCGCGAAGCGGCCGTGCACCCCTCGAAAGCCCCGCCCGCACCCGCCGCCGGGCCGTCCGCACCCGACACGAGACGGGCGAACCCGTTCGGGCTGCTGGACGTGCTCGGGAACGTGAGCGAGTGGACCTGCACGCCGTTCGCCTTCAGTGCGGACGCCGCCGCGTTGAAGGTGTCCGCCCCGGTAGGCGGGGCCAACGCGCTGACGGTTCGGGGCGGGAGCTGGCGGTGCAAGCCGGACGACCTCACCCTCGCGTGGCGCAGATCGGTCACGGCGACCCGGCGGGCCGACGACCTCGGGGTCCGGCTGGTGTGTGAAGTGGCGCGGGAGGACGGAGCCGGAAATGAGTAGCCCAGAAACGTACTGTCCGGCTTGCTTTGCGGATGTTGCGGGGGACGCGGCGCGGTGCCCGAACCCGGAGTGCGCGATCGCGTTCATCCGGTGTCGGAATACATCCTGCGTGGCGCCGCTGGCCGCGGACGCCAAGTTCTGCGCCGACTGCGGGCAAGCCGTCGAAGCCCCGCCCCCCGCACCGAAAGCCCCACCGGCGTCGACGCCACCCCGCGCGCCCGAGGCCGCTTCTGCGGTTCCGACCGCGAGTGCCCCGGAACCGGCTGCGGCACTCCCGCGGGACCTCGACGCCCTTTTAGGCTTGTTGCCGACGGTGGCTGGAGCCGCTCCGGGCCTCGTCCCGGCGACCGCACCGTTACCGGTGACCACGAGCGCGCCGACGCCGGCTCTCATACCCTCTGCACCGGTTCAATCGCCCATCGTCGGGGCCGCAGTGGTCGCGGTAACCATGCAGGCCGAGTACCAAACGCCTGCGGTCATCAAGAAGGGGCAGCAAGCGTTCCTCCGCGTGCGCGCGCTGGCGAGCGGCGCGCGTGATCCGCTTGAGGTCCTGGTCGAATACCAGAGCGGGCTTTTCACTACTGCGCCCGTTCGAGCCACAATCGCGCCGGTGGCGATCACCGCCTTTGCGCCGGCGCGGTTCGTGCCGACCGTTCCGGGCGCGGACACCGTGCACGTCACCTTTACCGCGAAGACGAGCGGGGGCGTACCGGTCGGCCGCTGGACCGGCGACGTGTTCCTCACCGTGGACGACGACGCGAAGCAGGCGCTCCAGATCACCAACACCGGCGGCGGCGATGTGGTGATGTACGGCGCCCCGCCGGTGGCCCCGGTGAACCCGCTCGCCGGGCTCCCGCCCGCGTGGAAGGTGCTCCCGCTGGCGCCCGATCCGCTGTTCCAGCGGCGCGCCGCCGGGCTCCGCAAGCCGTCCGCCGGTGCGGCCCCGGTGGGGCAACCCGCGCCACCGGGGCAGGCGCTGGTCGTCATCGAAGACCGCACGAACGGAACCCGTTCGACGGTGGCGATGGTCCGCGGGTCGGGCGCGACGATCGGGCGCGGGGGTAACCCGGGCACGTCGTGGTGGGTGCAGGGTGAGCCGCTCAATAAGCCCGCGCACCTCAACATTTCGGGCTTGCACCTCGCGTTGGAACTGCGCGACGGGTACGCTTGGGCGACGGACCGGTCGAGCCGCGGTTCCCGGCTCAATGGCGCCCCCCTTCCGCCGAAAGAGGCGTCCGAAGCGGTCGCGCTGGCCGACGGGGACGAGATCCACCTGGCCGATGGGTTCCGTATCCGCGTGTGCCTCGCGGCCGATTCCGGGGGCGCGGGCGCCGTTTG
>DASWYH010000874.1:0-8792 GCA_036405095.1 Gemmata sp.
GAACAACTTCGGCAGAACCACGATCCGCGGGGTTGGACCCGGTTGCCGAAGTTGTTCAAGCAACTCGGCCGGAAGCGGTGCTGGAACAGCGCTCCCCGTGCGGGGTGTGAAGCCAACAGCTCGGCCGACGCAACATCGGCCTGTGGCAGAACCACGAGCTAGACAACGGGCTCGGGAACGCGATGATGGTAGCCGGGCACGAACCGCCCCGCAAGCCCCGTCCGCCCCTTGGAGCCCCTCAATGCGCGCTCTCCGTTGTTTCCTTTTCGTTCCGTTCGGGCTCGTGGCGTGTGTGGGCGCGCTGCCCGCCGCCCCGGGACCGGCGTTCCGGGTGACCGAAGATGGCGACCGCATCCACATCGTGGGCGCCGCGCTCGAAGCGAGCATCAAAAAGAAGGGCTACGTGAGCGGGGTCGAAGCGGCGAGCCTTTTGGACGTGAAGACCGGCGCGCGCGACCTCGGTTTCGGGCTGGACATCGTCGATTGGATCATGGAGCCCGGCAGCGACGAAGCGTACCGCGATAAACTTCCGGGCGACCTGCCGTACGTGTTCAACAACCTCTACCACGGCAAGCGTGCGAAGCGGAGCATCGAGGGGCCGCAGATCTGCACCCAGGCGAAGCAACTCAAGCCCACCGTGATTTACGGCAAGGACTTCATCGCGATCAAGCAGGAACACACCTACACGCTCGCGGCTCCGGGCAAGAAAACCGGCTCGAAGTGGGAGCAGACGCTCGTGTTCCCCGCCGGCAAGCGCTACTTCATCTCCGCGGACAAGATCACCGCGAAGAACGCGAGCGACGCCATGTTCCTCCGCATCGACATGCCGGGGCACATCAGACACAAAGAGGGGAACACCTTTAGCGAGGTGTATCTGAGCTATCACGGGAAGATCGAACCGAAGGAGTTCGCCAAGGACTTCGCACCGGACGAGAAGTTCCTGTACACGCGCGACGAGAAGAAGATCCCGAAGCGGGTGATCCGGGGCTACCACATCCGCGACCCGGAGACCGGAAAAGATGGCCCCTGGCTCGTGGGCATGACACTGGACCCGGGCATCGTGTCCGAGGCGTGGTGCCACCAGCGCGGGTACGTGTGCATGATCGAAGAAATCGGCGGGCGCCCGATCAAGGCCGGCGACACGTTCGGCGCGGCGTTCGTGGTTGGGTACTTCGACTCGGTCGCGGAGATGGAGCGGGTGTACGACGAACTCGTCGGGAGCCAGGGGCTCGAGGTGACCGAAAAGGGCTGGAAGCTCACAAAGGCGCCGTGAGGAATCCGCTTCTCTCTCCGCGCCATTTGCAAAAGCAACTCATCCCAAACGATTTAATTGTCGCGAGGCGTCGCCTGGGGCCAGCAGGTCACGGGCGTTGCTATTTCTGCTCGTGCCGAGCAGCTGCGCACTTGAGGGGCGCCTGTGTGAGCGCAAGGGGCTGATGCCGAAACACAAGAATTGTGATTTTGACACGAGCCCAATGCGGCTGGGAGTTGCGCGTGCCCACGCGATTATTGTGTTGCGAGAATTGTGATGTTGAGACGTAAATTTATATTCAGCCAGGGTTTATGTCTGAATCGATTTGCACTGAGGGGAGGGCCGAACTACTTTTCCTTTCACACGATCAATTCGGCCCTGGCCGCCGTTCGTTGATCGAACTGGGATGACCGGGCGCGGCCCAAACCGCGCCGTTTTTGGAACGCGAAAAGGAGTTGAAAATGGCAACATGGTTCCGCCGCGGAGTTCAGAACTCGCGCCCTGCCTTGTCGCTCGAGTCGCTTGAGGACCGGACCGTTCCGGCCGTGTACGACGTGGTGCTGATCGACCCGATGTACCAGGAGTTCCTGGGGCGCACCGTGGACACGGCCGGGAAGACCCACTACGCCCAGCGGCTCGACGCGGGCGAAACGGCCACTCAGGTCGCCCTGGCGATTCAGAACTCGGCCGAGGGCCAGGCGTACAAGGTCCGCAGCGCGTTTGCGGACCTCCTCGGGCGCGAGCCGGGGGCGTCGGCCGACGGGTTCATTAACGGGCTCAACCGGGGCATGACCCAGGAACAGATCCGGGCGGCCATCGCCGGTTCCGACGAGTTTTTCCAGGTGAAGGGTGGGGGCACGACCGCGGGGTTCTTGGCCGCCCTCTGGCAGAGCGCGCTGGGGCGGAACATTGAGAGCGTGGAACTGGCCCAGCGGACGGCCCAACTCGCGGGCGGCGCGTCACGCGAGCAGGTCGCCCTGGAGGTGTTCAAGAGCGCGGAGTATGCGACGAAGGAAGTGAACGCATTTTACACGGACCTGCTCGGGCGCACCGGTGACAGCGGCGGGGTCGCCAACTGGGTGGGCCAACTTCAGTCCGGGGTGCGGAGCGAGGACGTGGCGGCCCGCTTCGTCGCCACCGCCGAGTACTTCGACCTCGCGATTCGTGGCTTGCTCCCCACCGGGACGGGCGCAACCGGCCCGGCTGGCCCCACAGGTCCGGCCGGACCCCCGGGTCTGGATGGCGCCCCCGGCGCCCCCGGCACCCCTGGCGCCCCCGGCGCCCCTGGCGCCCCTGGCGCCCCCGGCGGGACGGGGTCGATTTTCTCGGCCTACCAACTGGCGACCCTCGCGGACGCAACGGTCCTCGGTGGTGCCGATTTCGTGTTCTCGAACAACGGCGGGTCCAGCGGCACCGATGTCATGCACACGGCCGGAACGACGACGTTCTCGGTCGTTCCGGCCGGAACGTACCGCATCCTCGCAACGGTCAACGTGACCGCCGGGATCGGGAGCGCGATCGCGGTCGCCGTCAACGGCACCGTGGTCCCACCCATCACGACTCTCCTCGTAGCGACCGGCCAGGTGACGCTCGATCTCACGCTGGTTTTGGCGGCTGGTGACGTTATCACCCTGCGCAACAACAGCTTGGTTGCGCTGACGCAGACCCTGGCGCCCAGCGCCGGGGCCACGCTGACCATCACCCACATCGGTTGATGCAGTGCTTCCGAACCGGGGGGCCTGTGGTCGCCCTCCGGTGCGGTGCCCGGCGTTCCCGTTCCCGTGTGGTCGCGGCCATCGGGCACTGCCCCTACTTTTTCTCCGGCGGTTTCTTTAACTCGGCCTTGCGCCAGCCGAGCAGCACGATCTGGTACGCATCCGCCTTGGCGTTTGCCGGAACCACAAGCTCGTTGGTGTCTGTCATCTTCTTGATGCGGTCCTTCTTCACATCGTCGAGGAACTCTTCCGGCCCGGCGAGGTCGTCGTACCCGGGCACGGCGTAGTGCATCGGCAGCACGTACAGGCGCGGCTTGAGTTGCTCGACCACCTTTTGCGCCTGCTCCCCGTTGATCGTGTAGATGCCGCCGATCGGGATCATCAGGATGTCCACTTTGCCGACCGCCTTCACCTGTTCGGCGGTCAACTCGTGCCCCAGGTCGCCGAGGTGGCACAGGGTCAGGCCGTTCATCTCGATGATCCAGATGCTGTTCTTGCCGCGCTGCATCCCGTTGACGGTATCGTGGTAGGTCGCGACGTTGCGCACGTGGATGCTCCCGCGCTTCTCATCGACGACCTTCCACTCCTGTTTCCCGGGCTTCGTTTCGACGACGCCGCGGTAGATGTCGGCCTCCTTGAGCTTCGTGTCCTTCTTCTGGGCCTCGATGAACTCGACGAGCGAGTGGTCCTCGTGCGGGTGGCTGACGAGGACGAACTCGGCCGGAACGATGGGGCGGCCGAACGCCGGGATGCCGTGCGGGTCGATGGCGACGAGCCGCCCCTCGGCCGACTCGATCTGGAAGAACGATTGCCCGAACCATCGGATCTTGATCGCCTTCTCTTTCGGCTCCTGGGCGCGCGCTTCGGGGGTGACGAGTGACGCGCATGTGACGAGCGCCAGGACCAGGAGCGAGCAGGCGCCCCGCACCACCATCAACCGGTTCATAAACAGCCTCGCGTTAAAGGGTCTTGTGGGTCGGGGCCTTCGGCTCATCACACGTCACCCGTTCACGATTGCCCGAGCCACCACTTCATCAGGTGCCAGCCCGGATCGAAACTCAACCCGGTGGTCGCGGCGGTGGGCTCGTCGTACCGCGCGGCGCCGTTGGGGCTGATGCCCGCGCCGCAAGCCGCAAATGCCACCGGCCCGTAAGCGTGCGCGCGGGTTTTCAGCGTGGTGCGGTGGTCCGGTTCCACAAGAACGCGGAAATCGCCGTACCGCGGGAGCGCGTCGAGCAGCGGCCCGACGATGTGCCGGTCGATCTGCTCTAGCGCTTTGACCTTTTCGTGTGCCTTGCCCTCGTGCGAAGCCTCGTCGGGGGCCTCGACGTGAACGCACACGAGATCGAACGCGCCGAGGGCTTCGATCGCGTACTTACCCTTGTTCGCGTAGTTCGTGTCGAGGTAACCGGTGGCGCCGGGTACGTCGATGCGGTGCCACCCGAGCAGCACCCCGACCCCGCGCACGAGGTCCACGGCCGAGATGATCGCCCCGCGGGTGCCGCCGTACACTTCGGCGAACGGGTTCACCTGTGGCGCCTTCCCGTGCCCCCACAACCACACCTGCGTCGCGGGCTTCTTCCCCTCCGCGATGCGCCTAGCGTTCACGGGGTGGGCGGCGAGGATGGGTTTGCTCGCTTCCATCAGCGAGTTGAGCAGGTCCGCGCCCGGACCCGTGGGCAGGTAGTCCGCGATGGGCCGGTCCGGAATGTCGTGGGGCGCCTGGGCTTTCGTGCCGTGCAGCGGCGAGGCCGCCGAGTTCGAGCGCCACACGAGGATGTTGCGGTACTGCACGCCGGGGTGGAACTCGATCGTTCCGCCGGCGATCTCGCGCCCGCCGAGTTCGTGTTGGAGCGCTCGAATGAGCGGCCCGCCGTCTTCACTGGAAATGTGTCCGGCGGTGAAGTCCCGCATGTGCCCGTCGGGGACGTACACGAGGTTGCACCGCACGGCCCAGTCGTTCGGCCCGAGGTGAATGCCCATCGCGGCGGTTTCGAGCGGCGCGCGGCCGGTGTAGTACCGGAGCGGGTCGTACCCGAACAGCGACAGCGTCGCCACGTCCGACGCGGGCGTCAGCGAGGGGGGAACGTTGTTCGACAGGCCCACAACGCCGTTTTGGGCGACGCGGTCCATGTTGGGCAGTTGCGCGGCCTGGAGGGGCGTGAGGTCGCCCAGCTCGCTCACCGGCTCGTCCGCGCAACCGTCCGGGATAACGATGACGTATTTCATGGCGGAAGTTATAGCAATTCGAGGATGTGTTCGCCCCCGTGCGCCGGGTTCCCGATCAGCTTTCGGTTCCGCATGTCGATCACCCAGTCCATCCACTCAAGAGGGATCTGTCCGATCCGTACCGGGGTGCCTTCGGGAACCTCGATCACATCCGTTGGCGCCTCGCGCCCCATGATGACGAGTCGGGCCGGTCCGTAAACGTTGAACGTCTGCAAACCGGCCGCAGTCGTCGCTCGCTTCTCATACTGCTTCACAAGCCCGATCTGATCGATGAGCGATTTGGGCATCGAGAGTGCCGTTGCCCCGGTGTCCACGAGCGCTTCCGCGATTTCGATTTTGCGCGCGTGTTCGGGCGCGCGCTTACCCATCCGCATTTCGGCGTGGTCGTTGGCGTTGTAAACCGTCGCCTCGGTTAACACGCGGCCCATTTCGTCGGCTCCCATTGGGTCGCTCCTTGGCGCGGGTGCGTCTGCCGTATTGTACCATCCGGGTTAGAGGGTTGTGAAGCGCTCGGGAATCCGGGAAAATTCCGGACCCGGACCCGGGACTCGCGGCATTACACGCGGACGGCGACTGGAGGGCACATGGCTCTGGCCCGACTTCAACACGTGCAGCAGGTGCTCGACCGCGTCCGCGACGAGGCCACCGGCGGCGACGGCGAGTTGCTCGCCCGCTACCGCACCGCGCGCGATCAAGAGGCGTTCGGAACCCTCGTGCGCCGACACGGGCCGATGGTTCTGGGCGTGTGCCACCGCGTGCTGCGCGACACACACGCCGCGGACGATGCGTTCCAGGCCACGTTTCTCGTTCTCGCGAAAAGGGCCGACGCGGTGCGCCCGCCCGATCGGCTCGCGCCGTGGCTGTACGGTGTTGCGGTGCGCACCGCGCTCAAAGCCCGGGGGCGCGCGGCCCGGCGGCAACAGGTCGAGGCCCAGTATGCGGCCCGGGACACGCTCCACGCTTCCGCGCCCGAGTCCGCAAGCGCGGGGCTGCTTCCCGTGATCGACGAGCAACTGAGCGCGCTGCCCGAGAAGTACCGCGCCCCGCTCGTGCTCTGTGGTGTGCAAGGGTTGAACAAGGCCCAGGCCGCCGAGAAACTCGGGCTCCCCGAAGGGACCGTGTCCAGCCGGCTCGCCCGCGGGCGCGAGATGCTCCGCAACCGGCTCGCGCGCCGGGGCGTGGTGGTGCCCGCCGGGGCGCTCGGAGCGCTCCTGACGGCGGACACGCTTCAGGCCGCGGTGCCGGTTCAACTCGCGGGCGCGTGTACCGAACGGGCCGCCGGGGGCGCACTGGTTCCACAAACCGTTCTCACCCTTTCCAACGAGGTCTTGCGTTCCATGACCTGGCTCAAACTGAAAACGCTCTGTGCGGTGGCTTTATCCGTCACGCTCGCGGGCGGCGGGTTCGGCGCGTTCGCCCTCACCGCCGACGAAAAGAAACCCGTCCCGGCGACCGAAAAGCCCGGCGAGAAGAAGCCCGATGGGCAAAAGCCGAAGGCGCCCGAGAAGCCCGGCGCGAAGCCCACGAACCCGAACGAACAGAACGGCAACAAGACCAAGCCCGACGGACAGAAGAAGCCCGACGGACAGAAGCCGCGCGTCATCAAGGGCGGCGGGAAAGTCGGCACCGTGGACACGAAGGAAAACACCATTATGCTCGCCATCAAGGGCGACGGCGGGGTGGTCGAGCGGCTGTACCCGCTCGCAAAGGACGCCAAGATTCTCGTGGACGGTAAAGAGGCGAAGCTCGACGCGGTGCCCAAGAACGCGACCGCCTCGTTCCTCGCGAACGCCGCAAAAGAGGGCACGCTGCCGCAAATCACCGAACTCCGCGTGACGGGGGCGATCATCAGCGGGGTCGTTGCGAAGGTCGATACTACCAGCATCACGCTCGCTGGCGAAAAGAACCCGCGAAGTATCACGCTCGCGCCTGGGGGCAAGGTGACCGTCGGCGGGAAGGTCGCGAAACTGGCGGACCTGCCTCCCGGCACCAAGGTCGTGGTCACGCTCACCGCGGACGAGTCCGGCGCGCTCACCATCGCGAGCGGGGCGAAGCGCGAGGGCGACGGCGGCGAGAGGCCCGAGAAGCCGGTCAAGAACGTGCAGCTCGGAGGGAAGGTTGCGAGTGTCGATCCGTCAGCGGTCACCGTTTCGCTCGTCAGCAAAGGAGAAGGTGGCCGGGAGATCGTGCTGAAGCTCACCGCCGATGCGAAGATCACCATCGACGGCAAGCCGGCCAAGATCGGCGACATTCAGAAGGGCGCGTTCGCGACGTTCACTCTCGTATCCGCGAAAGACGGACAGCCGCGCGAGGCGAGCGCAATAGTGATCGCCGGGCTCACGTTCGGCGGGACGGTCAAACAGATTGGCACCACAAGCGTCACGGTCGGGAACGAGAAATCCGACCGGGTGCTGAAACTGGTGTCGGGCGGAAGGGTGCTGCTCGGCGAGAAGGAGGGCAAGCTGTCGGACCTGAAGGTCGGCGAAAAGGTAACAGTCACGCTCGCGTTCGACGAATCCGGCGCGGTGCTGATCGTGCGGGGTGCCCAGAAGCCGAGCGGCGACAAGCCGAAGCCCGAGAAGGAATGAGGCCCGCCGGTTTGACGTGCCGGGGCCTTCCACCCGGCGCGCGGAGCCAAACATTACCCGCCGTTTCGCTAACTTATCCACCCGCTCGGACCGGTCGTTCGGGCGCCCGAACTTGTAACATTTCCAGCCCGCACATCTGGCGCGATTTCATATTCGGCGCTAAAGTTCTCTCAGAGATTGACTCAAGCCCGCGGCTCCGGCCGCCCGCCCGCCCGAAAAAATCGCCCGGGAATCGCCAAACGATCCTTTGACGCCAGATCGGTGCGTGTTATCCTGAGCGGTTAACCCGTCCGATCGGCTCTCGCGGCGGGAACCTCTCCCAGCCCTTCACAGCCAGCCCCGTGCCTTCGCCGAAGGCCCGTGGGAACGCCGGCGCGCCGGCGCTTTTCCTGTCACCCTTATTCTGAGGGGATCGTGATGGTTCTGGAATCCGAACTGCAAGTTGTTGTGCCCGTGGGCTTCCTGCTCGCGCAGGCACAGGACGTGACCGTCTCCGTGGACCGCCCCGGCGAGGCCCCGCTGCCCATCCGCCTGCGCCTGATCCCGGCCCGGGTGCGCGAGCAACTCGCGCCGGTGCCCGTGTCGGTCCCGACGCCGGCGATCCCCTGGCCGACCCGTTCCAGGCGGGCGGACCTCGACAGTGACTATGTCGAACTCGGGGGCGGGGACTGATGCGAACCCGCCGAGCCTGTCTCACTCGGCGATCTTCCGCTCGGAGCGTCTCGCGATGGTTCCGCCCCTGCGGCGGGCCGTCTGGAAGTAACAGGGGCGGGCTCGGGGTGAGCTCCTCTGGCCGCCCGGTGTGTCGAACAGCCGGTAGTTGGTCGCACGGTGCCTCAGCTTCTTCCAGAACCGCTCACCGGATTGAACTGCGGGCGTCCCCGCTCAGGGGCCGCGCCGAACACGCCGGAAATACAACGGAAGTGCTATTTTCCGGGAAGATTGCTTGTTGATAATTAGATTGGGTGGCCGTCTGGAGGGGCCGCGGAAATTGGTCGCGGCTGTTGT
>DASWYH010000875.1:0-1803 GCA_036405095.1 Gemmata sp.
CTTGGTCAGGTACTCCTCGCACTCCCGCACGAGGCCCGTGCCGATGCCCTTGCGGGCCATCCCGGGGCGCACGGCGACCGAGCAAATGACCCCGTGCGAGTGGTCGAGCGCGGTGAGCGCCTCGTTCGGACCGAACCCGGCCAGCGCGTACCCCACGATGCGGTTGTCGGCTTCGCCGTCGCAGGCGACGATGAGGCCGTCGGGGTCGAAGTGGGGCTTGGAGAAGATCCACCGTTCGAGCAGCGCGGGGGTGCGCAGCGGGAAGCTGCCGCGGGCGGTGTGGGACTCGTTCCACACGTCAGCGAGGGCCGGCGGGTCGGTGTTGCGGAAGCGGCGGAAGACGATCACAAACAACTCCCGCGGGCCGCCAGGGAGAGGAGCGGCGGCGGTAAACGGATTACGGCATACTATAGGGGGAGCCGCGGCCCCGCAAGCCAACGCGAACCAACGCGCGGGCTTCTGAACGGCCCGGAGCCCACGGAGCGCCTCATGTTTCGCTCGGCCTGCTGCCTGTCGCTCGCACTCGCGCTCGTGCCGGCGCCCCCCGGGCGGGGCGCGGACTGGCCCCAGTTCCACGGCCCCGCCCGTGACGGGCACTCGGCCGAAACCAAACTCAACTGGGACTGGCCCAGGACCGGCCCGGCGGTCGTGTGGAAGGTCGAAACCGGGAGCGGGTGGGCCGGCCCGGCGGTGGCCGGTGACGCGCTCATCTTGTTCCACCGGGTGGGAAACGAAGAGGTCGTCGCGTGCCTCGACGCCGCAACGGGCAAGGCGAAGTGGAAGCTCGCGTACCCGGCGAAGTACAAGGACGATTTCGGGTTCGACGACGGCCCCCGCGCGACGCCCACCGTCGCGGACGGCGCCGTGTTCACGCTCGGGGCCGACGGTGCCTTCACCGCCACCGAACTCGCCACCGGTAAGAAGCTCTGGGCGCGCAACTTGACGGCCGATTACCGCCCGGCAAAAGGGTTCTTCGGGATCGCGTGCTCGCCACTCGTGTTCGACAAGAGATTATACGTGAACGTGGGCGCGAAGGGCGCCGGAATCGTTTGCTTCGACACGCTCACGGGCAAAGAACTCTGGAAATCGACCGACGACGGCGCCAGCTACTCCTCGCCCGTTCCGGGGACGTTCGACGGGAAACCCGCGGTGGTGTTTCTGACGCGGGCCGGGCTCCGCGTCGTCGATCCGGCGAGCGGGAAATCGCGGTACGACTTTCCCTGGAGGCCCCGCGACACCAACAGCGTTCAGGCCGCCTCGCCGGTGGTGTGGAAGGACGAAGTGTTCCTGACCGTCTCGTACTCGACCGGCAGCGCTCTGGTGCAGTTGAAAGGCGGCAAAGCCGAAGAACTCTGGTCGAACGACAAGTCGCTGTCGAGCCAGTACAACACGCCGGTCCGCATCGGGGACCACCTCTACGGGACGCACGGCCGCTCCGACGCCGGCGCCGCGCTCTTGCGGTGCGTGGAGTGGAAAACCGGTGCGGTGAAGTGGAGCGAACCCAAGTTCGGGGGCGCGTCGCTGATCGCCGTGGACGGCGGGCTGCTCGCGCTCAACGAGGGCGGCGAGCTGGTCCGCTTTGACGCCTCACCCGAGGGCTACAAGGAGCGCGCCCGGGCGACGCTGTTGACGAAGGGCACGCGCCCGGCCCCCGCACTGGCGAACGGGTTGCTCTACGCGCGAGACAGTAAGCAGTTGATCTGCGTGAGCTTGAAGAAGTAGCCCCCTGTCGCCGCGCGGGGAACGCTTGGTTGGGCTGAAACCGCACGGCCCCTTTGATCCCGCCGCCGGGCACCTGGCAAG
>DASWYH010000876.1:0-11407 GCA_036405095.1 Gemmata sp.
ACGGAAAGGCGCTCGCCGCAACGGTGCGGGCCGAGATCGCGACACAGGTGTCCGCCCGGACGGTCGCCGGGAAGCGCGTGCCCGGGTTGGCGGCCGTGCTGGTCGGCGAGGACCCGGCCAGCCAGCAGTACGTGAAGAACAAGAACAAGGCGTTTCAGGACGCCGGGTTCGGGACCGTCGTCCACCGGCTCCCGGCGAGCACGACGCAACGCGAACTGCTCGACCTCGTTGCACAACTGAACGCGGACGAAGCCACGCACGGCATCCTGGTACAACTGCCGCTGCCCAAACACATCGACGACGGCGCCATCATTCGCGCGGTGGCGCCCGCGAAAGATGTGGACTGCTTCCACCCGGAAAATGTGGGACTGCTGGCCGCCGGGCACCCGCGGTTCTATCCCTGTACGCCGCATGGCGTGTTGCAGTTGCTGACCCGTAACGGGGTCACAACCGCCGGCAAAGAGGTGGTGATCGTCGGGCGCAGCAACATCGTCGGGAAGCCGCTGGCGCTCATGCTCATGCAGAAGCCGACCGCCGCGAATCCGGTCGCGGGCGACGCAACGGTAACCGTCGCCCACACGCGAACATCCGATCTCGCCACGGTGTGTCGGCGGGCCGATATCCTCGTTGCCGCCGCCGGGGTGCCCGAGTTCGTAACCGCGGACATGGTGAAGCCGGGGGCCGCGGTGGTCGATGTGGGGACGAACAATCTGAACGGCCGCTGGTGCGGCGACGTACACGAGAGCGTGTGGGCGGTCGCGGGGTGGGTGTCGCCGGTGCCCAGCGGCGTCGGCCCGATGACCATCACCATGCTCTTGCACAACACTCTCTCCGCGGCGAAGCAGATCGACGGCTGATGGCGCCCGCCCGCGCGGGCCTTTCGGTCCGGGCTCCTAAACGGGTACGAACGCACGATGAACCTGAGCCTCACACTCGCCACCCGGATCGGGCTGAACCTGTGTGCCGTCTTCGGCATCTCGGTCGCCATCTACCTTGGCAGCAGCATCTTCATCCCGGTCGTGTTCTCGATCCTGCTGGCCTCCATCCTGTACCCGTTCGCGAAGTTCATGCACGAGCGGTTGCTCATGCCGTGGTTCTTCGCGTGCCTGATGGCGATCCTGGGTCTGGTGGCCCTTCACCTGTTGGTGATCGGCGCGTTCGCCTGGGCCATCCCCAAAACGATTGTGGGGCTCCCGCAGGACGAAGCGCAGTGGAACGTACAGTACGTCAAGATCCAGTCGAACCTGAGCGCCGTGTTCCCCATCCGCGACGACGACGAGTTCCTCGGGAGCGACCCCAAAAAGGCGCAGTCGATCGGCCTCGTCCGGGAGCAACTGACGCGCGAAAAGGTGTCCACCGGGCTGAAGCAGATCGCCTTCATGGGGGTGGACCACCTCTGGCAGGCGATCCTCATCCTGTTCATCACGCTGTTCCTGATCATTGAAGGGCAGATGATCGCGGACAAGGTGAAGGCCATTTTCGGCCCGTCCCTGGAGACGCGCGAGCGGGTCACCCTCGCGCTCGCGGAGATGGCCGAAGCGATCCGCACGTACCTGGTTTGGCGGACCATTGTGAACCTCGGCCTGGCGCTGGTCCTCGGCACGGTGTACTGGTATCTCGGGCTAAAGCACTGGTACCTGTGGGCGCTCCTGGTCGCGGTGCTGAGCTACGTCCCGTACATCGGAACGATCGCCGCGGGCATCCCCCCGATCCTCGATGCGCTGCTGTTCGTCGATCCGAGCACCGCGCCGCTCCCGCCCCCGATGGCGGCGTTCGCCATCGCCATCTTCTACACGTGCGTGGTGACCTTCGAGGGCTACATCATCGTCCCGTGGGTGATGGGGCGAAGCATGGACCTGAACGCCACAACGGTGCTCCTCGCGTGCCTGTACTGGCACCAGGTGTGGGGCATCGCGGGACTGTTCCTGGCGATGCCACTGATGGCGGCACTCAAAGCCATCTGTATGCAGGTCCACGGGTGGCAGGGTTGGGGCCACCTGATGGGCTCGGGGCCGGCGGTGGAGCTGAAGATCGATGACCCGGCGACTGAGCGCGCGCGCCTCGAAGCGCTCGAGCACGCCACGGGCGGCGATCCCGAAAAAACCGTCGCCGAATCCACAGAAGGGAACACAGGTGGCGCCCCGGCGGGCGAGACCAAAAGCGGCGGGGGCTACGCCTCCTGAAATCGTCCGCATCACCCGCGCCCTGACACGCGCGCTCGTGTGGGCCTCGACAAAGATCGCGCTGCTACTCGACGATTCGCTCTCATCGGACCACAAGAGCCGCCGAAAGAAGCGCGGGGAGCGCGGCTGAGCGGCGACACATCACGTACTCGTGTGTCGGTAGGGGCTTCTGGAGTAACTCACCAGAGGCCCCGCCCGACCCACGGGTGACATCATTCAAGCATTTCTGTGCAGCTCCAACCATTCTTCCCCTCTCGAGAAGGCGCAGACCCACATCTTGTAAACGAGCTCATCCTGTCCATTTTGGCCACTTGAGAAAATTATGTCCGGACGGGTTCGTTTCGAGCGTTTGACACTGCGGAACCAACACCTGCTCCCTTACCCGCGGACCCGTTGCGATGGACCAGCCCGACATGAGCAAACTCGGCGGTTGCATCGAAAACGTTCGCTTGGCCGGACTAGATCAGGACGCTGTTGCTCGCCAACTCAACCGGTGAGCAACGGCGAGTGAACCGCTCCGCAGGGCTGCCCGGCCCCGCGCCCACGACGCAACAACCGAACGCCCTTACACCGCGGCAGGGCCGACGTTTCAACCGCCACCCACCAACTGACGAGCCGAGCTTATGCGCAAGACGACCACCTTGGGGAGTTTCGTGGCTCTGTCCGCGGCCCTGTTCATCGGGTGCTCGGGCGGCGGCGGGAGCACGTCCGTGCCCCCCGACGAAGCGCTGGAGCGGGTGCGCAAGGCCGGTGGTGAGTTCGCGAAACTCGGCCCCCAATCAATGCCCAACGACTGGGAGAAGGCCGCCTTCGAGTACTTCCGCCCGGCGGCCCTGAACTACTTCGAAGACATGGACATGATGGGGGCGACCAATACGACCGGCGCCAAGAAACTCGAACTCTCGGACGAGGCGATCAAGGGGCGGAACGCGTGGGTCATCTGGTCCGCCGGGAACGAGGCGTGGTGGAACTGGCTGGCCCAGTACGGGTACGGCACCATCGACCTGCTCAAACTGGTCGATCACACGAACCGGGACTCCCGGTTCAGCCGCACCGGGCTCATCAACGAACCCGGCACCCGCCCACCGAGCGATGACGAAACGGCCCGCACCTACGGCGTCAAGTTCGCGCGCCCGGTCCTGGAGAAGACCGCAACGGACGACGTTCACGTCGAGTACCGCAAGGACAAACCCGGCTGGCACCCGGCGAGCCGCTTCAATCCCGAAAACCTCTTCCCCGAAGGGGGGTACGGCGCCCAGGCGGACCCCGAGAAGCGCTACCCGGTGTACGGCTACCCATCGGGGGTGGTGGGGCTGCGCCTGTACCCGAACCCGGACTTCACCACGGACGCCGCGGAGCGGTGGAAGGCGAACCTGCACCTCTACTACTCCGACACCAAGGAGGGGCGCGAGTACGCCCGCCACCCGGACACGATCCGCCCGTACCGCGTGGGCATGAGCTGCGGCTTCTGCCACATCGCCCCGCACCCGCTCAACCCGCCCGCGGACCCGGAGAAGCCGGCCTGGGCCAACCTGTCCAACAACATCGGCAACCAGTACATGCGCATCCGGGCCGTGTTCGGCAACATCCTCACCCCGGACAACTACCTGTACCACGTGTTCGATTCGCAGCTGCCGGGCGCGGTCGATACTTCCGGTTACCCATCGGACAACAACAACAACCCGAACACCATCAACTCGTTCTTCGGCCTGCCGGGACGGGTCGACCGCTCCAAGAACATCCCCAAGGAGACGATCAGCTCGGACAGCATCACGTACCTCCGGAAGTACGTCGATGACAAGTTCGAGAACCCGGCCCACGTCCCGCGGGTGCTCCTCGACGGGTCCGACAGCGTGGGCATCAACATCGCGCTGTCGCGCGTGTACCTGAACATCGGCACGCACCATCAGCAGTGGATTCGCACAATCAACCCGCTGATCGGGTTCCGCAAACAAGGCCCCTTCAAGCTGAACGACATCGCGGACAACTCGCTGTACTGGCACGCCACACTGCTCCGCGTCAAACCGATGGCGGATTTCTTCACCGCTTCGACGGACCCGATGCGGCTGAAGGATGTCGTCCGGCCGACGCAACCGGCAGAAAAGGACAAACTGGACAAGACCCTGAAGGGGCACCTGCGCGGCACCGGGTTACCCTGGTACACCACCGCGCCCCCGATACCCGAGGCGCCGAAACCGAACGAAACCAAGAAAGACGAGCCCCAAAAGGACCAACCCAAGAATGAGCTGCCCAAGGCACCCGCGCTCGAAACCTACGGCGCGGGGGATTACGCCAAGGGGCGCCAGGCGTTCGCGAAGGGGTGCATCGCGTGCCACTCCAGCGTCCAGCCCGGCGACCTGATCTACCTGGAGCAGAAGCTCTTCCCCCCACCCGTACCGAACGATTTTTTCGGCGCGCTCCAGAAGTTCCAGACAGCGCTCTCGAAGCGGGATGGGTGGGGGCGCTTGCCGGCGCTGGGCGCGTTGCCGGCCGACTGGGAATCGAAGCCCAAGGAGGAGCGCGAGCGGCTGCTGACCGCGGCGCTCACCCCGCGCCGGGCGCTGCGCTTGACGAACGAGGACCGCGCCCGCCTCGCCCGCGGCGACGGTCAGTTGCCCGACGCTTATAAACAGTGGGCGGAAGCGGCCGTTCACGTTCCGGAGTTCTGGGAATACAAGGCAGTGGCCCGTAACGACGACGGCACCCCGGTCAAGGACAAGAACGGGAAAGACGCTGTGGTGACGACCCACAACTACCTCTCCATCGACGAGCGCATCCCGATCACGGTCGTCCGCACCAACTCCGGGCGCGCAGTGGCGACCAACTCGCTTCACAAGCATGTGTGGGAGGACTTCGCCTCGGAGACCTACAAGGAGCTGGCGCCCGTTGGGGACATCCGCTACAAGGATCCGTTCTCGGGGGCCGAAAAGACCTACGCGCCGCCGGGCGGAGGTCCGGGCTACTACCGCCCGGCCACGCTCATCAGCATCTGGGCGACGGCCCCGTTCTTCCACAACAACGCGCTGGGGGCATTCAACAACAACCCCTCCGTTGAAGGGCGGTTGGAAGCGTTCGACGACGCCATCACCCGGCTGCTGTGGCCGGAGAAACGAGCGGTGCCGAGCGCGCAAGTGTACTGGGACGGTACGACCGCGGTACGAACAGTCCCCGATGCGTGGTACGCCGGGAAGTTCGCCGACCCGAAACCGGAAGTCAGCAAGGCCGTGAACCAGAAGGACGCGGACGGCGGGTGGATCTGGCGCACGACCGAAGAGAGCTGGCTCCAGTTCGACGCGCCGTATGTGCCGGTCCTGATCAACGGCGTCGCCGGGCTGCCGCCGTTCTGGGCGCGGGTGATCCCGTGGCTGCCGGCGGTCGCGTTCCTGGTCCTGGGCACCCTGCTCCTGTTGAGCGAGCGGCTGATCGCGTTCCGCGAGCGGTGCTTCGCGTGGCTGTGGTGGCTCCTCGCGCCGATCTGGTGGGCGCTCGGGGCCGGCGGATTGGTCGGGGCGGTCGTCGGCGTGTGGCTCGTGCTCTACCCGTTCCGCCCCATGTTGACGTTCCTCGACGTGGCGACACAAGAATCGTTCTGGAACCTGCACCTGCTCGTGGTGCTGTTCCTGGCGGGGGCGTTCGGCTCGTTCGGCCTCCTGTTCACGATCCACCTGATCCCGGAGGGCTGGTTGCGCCGCCGGATCGGCCAATTGGCCGGGGCCACCTGCCTCGTGCTGGCGGTCGTCGCGGCCCTGAGCCTGGGCCGGTTCCTGTCGGGCCACGGTGCCGGGCTCCAGGTCGGCCCGATCCCGGAAGGCGTGCCGCTGAACATCCTCGCCAACGTCGACCCCAATTCGTCCCTCGACGACAAGCTCGCCGTGCTGGACAAGCTCGGCGCGTTCGTGGTGGCTCACAAGAACGTGAAGCCGGGCGCCCCCGTGGGCAACCCGGACGTGCAGAGCGCCGCGCGCAAGGCGCGGCGCACCGAGTTCGAGCAGAACGTCGCTCCGGCCCTGCTCAAGGCGAGCAAGTGCCCCGATTACGTCATGGACCGCGGGCACGACTACGAGTTCATCCGGCACCTGACGGACGAGGAAAAGCGCGAGCTGATCGCCCTACTGAAGACGTTCTGACCCCAGCGCCCACGTGTCGTTGTGTCGCCTCGGCCCGCTCCCGCGGTTGGGAGCGGGCCACTCCACCGGAACCGAGAAAGACCATGCCCGACATCCCGCCGGAGTGGACCGACCCGGACCGCACCCCCCTCGACTTCATCATCGTCGGGGCCGGTGCCGGCGGCGCGCCGCTGGCGGCCCGCCTCGCCGAGCGCGGGTACACGGTCCTCGTCACCGAAATGGGACCGAAACAGCCGCCCAAGGCGCCCGATACGTTCGTCGAAAACACAGACGTGCCGCTGCTGCACCCGGAGGTCACCGAAGACCCACGGCACGCGCTGCGGTTCTTCGTCAAGCACTTCGACACCGACCCGGGCGCGAGCCTCGACCCGAAGCAGTACCCGCCCCCCGGGGCGACCATCAGCCCGCCGGCCGTCAACCCGGAGGACGAGCACGGGATCTTCTACCCGCGCGCGCAGGGGGTCGGCGGGTGTACCGTTCACAACGCGATGATCACCGTCTCGGGGCCGTCCGAGGACTGGGACCAGGTCGCCGAGGCGACCGGCGACGAGAGCTGGCGCGGCGAGCGCATGCGGGCCTACTTCGAGCGGGTCGAGCAGTGTCACTACAACAAGCCGTCGAGCCTGCGGTGGCTCCTGAAGAAACTGTTCCGTGTGCCGACCGGCTGGGAAGATGCCCGGCACGGCACCCGCGGGTGGCTCCACACCACCGTCGCCGATCTCGGCCTCCTGTTCCGCGACCGGCGGCTGCTGTTCGTAGTCGCCCGGGCCGCGTTCGGCGCGCTGTGGGCCGGCGTCGAAACCCTGCGCAACCTGCTCCGCTGGGGCTGGCTCACGGACAAGTCGTTCCCGAACCTCGACCCGAACCACTGGCGCCGGATGCGCGAGGGCGGGGAGGGGCTGCTCCGCATCCCGTGCGCGATCGCCCCGGACGGCACCCGCTCCGACCCGCGCGCGCGGCTGTTCGATGTCACCCACCACGCCCAGCACCGCACCCGCCTGAACCTGCTAACGGGCGTGTGCGTGACCGGCATCGAGTTCAGGAACGATGCTCCGGCGGCTTTCGTCGGTGGGATCAAAACGGAACTCCGGGCGATCGGCGTCCGGTGCCTCCCGCAAGAGCACGTGTACGAAGCGGACCCGAACGCGCGCGTGGTCGCCGGGTGGGAGGATCAGCAGATCAAGCTGTTCTGCAAGAAGGAGGTGCTCCTGTGCGGCGGCGCGTTCAACACGCCACAACTCCTCATGCTCTCCGGCATCGGACCCAAAAAGCACCTCGGAGAAATGGGGATTGATGTGCGCGTCGATGCGCCGGGCGTGGGGGAGAACCTCCAGGACCGGTACGAGGTGCCGGTGGTCGCGACCGTTACCGGCGCGTTCGAAAGCCTCACCGGGCTCGGAACCACCTCGCACGGCAAGGTCGCGGAGAACGACCCCGTTCTGAAGCAGTGGCGCGACAACCCGCGCCAGCCGAGCGCAGCGCGCGGCATCTACGCGACCAACGGCGGGTTGATCGGCCTCCTGAAGCGCTCGAACCAGGAGGACTCGGTTCCGGACCTGTTCATCTTCGCACTTGCGGGGTACTTCCCGGGCTACCACGTCGGCTACTCGAAGCCCGCGGCGTTCGTGCGCCAACTGACCTACGCCCAGGCGGCCACAACCCTCCCCCCCGCGGCCCAGGAGGCGCAAAACGCGACGGCCGCCGCGGCCCCCAAGCGCACCGTCACCTGGCTCATCCTGAAATCGCGGACCCGGCAGCACGGCGGGGCGGTGCGGCTCCGCTCGAAGAGCCCGTTCCGGCGCCCCGAGATCAACTTCCGCTCGTTCCCGCTCGGCCGGGCCGACAAGGACGCGCTGGCGATCGAGAACGGCATCGACTTCATCGAGTCGTTCCTCAGAACCGGCGTGCGGAAGGGCACCGTCGAGAGCTTCGAGTGCCCGGGGCTGAACCTTCCGCCGTTCTCCGGCGACCGGAACAAGTGGGTCCGGAGCATCGCCTGGGGGCACCACGCCTGCGGCACCTGCCGCATCGGCAGCGATGCCGACGCCGACGCCGTTCTCGACAGCCGGTTCCGGGTCCGCGGGGTCCAGGGGCTGCGGGTGGTGGATGCGTCCGTGTTCCCGCACATTCCCGGCGTGTTCATCGTCACCAACGTGTACATGGTCGCCGAGAAAGCGGCCGACGTGCTGACCGAGGACCACCCGATCCCCCCGAGCCGGTTGCCCGCCGAGTGCGCGGCGGCCCTGCGCTGTGCCCCGGTGATGCGATCTCGGGCGGCCTACGAGGCTCGGCGGGTGTACCCGACCGAACTGGAAGCCGTCGAAGCCGCGCTGGTATGGCAACGGCGCGAGCAGGCGCACAGGCACCCCGCGGCCACGAAACCACAACCGGCGGAGGCCCCGAAATGAGTACCGAACCGAAACCCGGTCCGTGGCTGCTGCACCTCGACCCGCCGCCCCCGCTGAACGACACGGGCGCGCCGGTCGGTGCCCCGGTGCCGCCGGGCGGTGAGTCGGAAGCCGCTCCCGAGAGCGTGCTGCCCGCGGACACGCTGGGGTTGGCACTCTCCGGCGGCGGGATCCGCAGCGCGGCGTTCTGCCTGGGGGTGATTCAGGCGCTCGCGCGGGCCGGATGGTTGCCGCGGGTGGACTTCCTCTCCACCGTTTCCGGCGGCGGGTACATCGGCGCGTTCCTCGGCCGGTTCTTCGACCAGTGCGCCAAGCCGGACGGCCTCACCGGGGCCGTGCCGGACACCCGCGCCGGCGCCGGGCAGGACCGCGTCGCGCGCGACCTGATCGACTCGCGCTCGCCCCCGCTCCACTGGCTCCGCAAGCACTCGAACTACCTGTCGCCGAGCGGCGCCGGGGAGATGGCCACGAACGTCGCCGGGTTCTGGCGCAACCTGCTCTCCGTATACTTCGTCCTCTCGTTCTTCCTGCTCGCCGTGTTCGGACTGCTGAACGCGCTCGAATACGGCTCCTTCCTGTCCTCGGCGCCGCCCGACGGGTATCTGGGGGTGGTGCAGGACGCGCGCGACATGCTCACGCCGCTCACGCGCGCGGTCCTCGACCGCCCGGGGCCGTGGGCAGTCGGGGCCGAGTTGGTCCTGTGGCTCGCCGTGTGCCCCCTGATGCTCGCGTACTGGCTCGTGTCGCAAGACCTCCCGGAAACGTTCATCGCCCCGGTTCTGGTGGTGGCCGCGCTCCTCGCCGGCGCGATCCTGTTCGCTTCGCTCAGCCCGCTCGGGCTCATCATCCTCGCGAGCGCGGTGGCCTGGGCGCTGGTGGTGTGGACCGTGGTGCGCCGAAAGGAGGGGCACTTCGACCCGTTCAACCCGGCGCGCCTGGACCTGGCCCGCAACTACCTCACCCGGTGGCTCGCGTTCTGGCTCGTCGCGGCCCTCGCGCTGGCGGCCTTCGCCGTGATCGACGGTCTGGGGCGGTGGCTCGCGGAGCGGATGCTCCAGGGCGGGCTGACGGTTCCGAACGTGATTGGGTGGTTAGCGTCGGCGGGCGCGAGCGTGATCGGGATCGCCTCCGCGCTGCGGGTCGCGGTGCGGGTGCTGGTGGGTGAGTCCCCGAAAGGGGCATCGGCGCTGTCGTTCACGCGCCCGTACCTCGTCGGGGCGCTGGTTCTGATCCTCGGCGTGGTGCCGCCGCTGGTGGCGCTCGCGTTCGTGAGCCACGCCGACTACGCGGTCGGCAATGCGTACAACCAGGGGCTGGCCATCACCGGCCTCATGCTGGTCGTGAGCCTGCTGCTCGGGCTGAAAACGTGTGTCCCGTTCATCAACCGGTCGGGGCCACTGGGGATCTACGCGGGCCGGCTGGCGCGGGCGTTCCTCGGGGCGGTGAACCCGGCCCGGCGCACGCACCCCGACGGCGCGGACGTGACGTACCTGGTGCCCGGGGACGACGTGGCGCTGGCCGACTACGCGCCCCAGGCGGCCGGCGGACCGCTGCACCTGATCAACTGCGCGGTGAACGAGACCGTGGACGTGGCCTCCCAGCGCGGGCTGCGGGACCGTCAGGCCGAGAACATGGCCGTCGGGCCGGCGGGGGTGAGCATCGCCCAGACATGGCACGCGCTCTGGGTGCCCGGCGGGACCGACCCGCAACTCAAACCGGTTGTCGAACCCGGCGAGGTCTTCCCGCACCCGCTCCTCGCGAAGGGTGACGGCCCGGTTTCGGTCGAGGGGCTGTCCCTGCGCGAGTGGATCGGCATCTCCGGGGCCGCGATCAGCCCCGGCATGGGCCGGCGGACGGGACTGGCCCGCGCCCTGCTCCTGACGCTCGCGAACCTGCGGCTCGGCTACTGGTGGAACTCCGGGCTGAACGCACGGGACCGGCTCCACGTGCCCGGCCGGAAGAAGCTCGCGCGCCGGGTCCTGGCTGTGTTCTCGTTCTTCTTCCGAGCGCAGGCGCTGCTGCTCTCGGAGCTGACCGGCCGGTTCGCCGGGCCGTGGGAACGGTACTGGAACCTGTCCGATGGCGGGAACTTCGAGAACACCGGGGCCTACGAGTTGCTCCGTCGCCGGGTGCCGTTCGTGATCCTCTGCGACGCCGGCGCGGACCCGCAGCACCAGGGCGCGGACCTGGCGCGCCTGGTGCGGCTCGCGCGCGTCGACTTGGGGGCCGAGATCGGCGAGGCCGGCGCCACCTCGCCCCCCTTCCCGGCCGCGGTCGCGCCGTACCTCGCTCCGCTCTCCGGGCTGCTCACCCCGCCGGGGGAGTTCTCGAAGGCGCACGCGACGCTGTTCCTGGTCCGCTACCCGCAGCCCCCGGCGGGCGGGAACGGGGACGCTTGGCTCGGCCGCACGCACACGTGGCTCCTGTACATCAAAACCGCGCTCACCGGGGACGAACCGGCCGACGTGCTCAACTACGCGGCCACGCACCCCGACTTCCCGAACGAGTCCACCTTCGACCAGATGTTCGACGAACCACAATGGGAGAGCTACCGCGCGCTGGGCGAGCACACCGGTGCGAACCTCTTCACCTAACCGGACAACCACCATGACCCGTTCCCCGTTCGCCGTGCGCCCCCGCGCCGCGTGGCTCGCCGGTCTCTGCTTCATGGCCGGCGTGGGCGGCGCGC
>DASWYH010000877.1:0-1691 GCA_036405095.1 Gemmata sp.
CTCTCCCCCCGGCAGCTTCACGAGCCCCAGGTCAGCGACCTTAACGATGCCCTCGGTGTTGAGCATCAGGTTGTCGGGCTTGATGTCCCGGTGGACCATGCCCTGTTTGTGGCCGTAGCGGAGCCCGCGGGCGGCCTGGAGGGTGTACCCGACGGCCACGTCTGCGGCGAGCCGCCCTTCCGCCTTGACGAGTTCCATCAGCGACCGACCGGGCACGAACTCCATGCTGAAGAAGTGCTGCCCGTGGTCCTCGCCGATGTCGTAAATCTGGATCACGTTGTGGTGCGTGAGTTGCGCCGCGGCGTAGGCCTCGCGGGTGAACCGGGCCACGAAACTCGGGTGCGCGGCGATCTTCGGGTGCATCACCTTGATCGCCACCTTGCGGTCGAGCGACAACTGGCGCCCGAGCAGCACCGCACCCATCCCGCCCTTACCGAGCACCTTGAGCACCTCGTACCCGCCGAGCCGGGGCGGGGCGTCGTCGAGGTCGAAGCCGTCGTCCTCGGGCTGCTCGCCGGGCTTTGCGGTGCGGTTCGGGGCAGAGCGGCCGGGGTGCCGGTTGCGCAATGGAACTGACACCGACTCCGGCGCTCGTGATTTCGCCGGTGGCCTCGCCCGCCGGTTCGTATTCCACCCCGGGGCCGGGGGTGGTGAAATCCCCGGTGGAGTTCGGGTCCGCGGTCGGGGCGCGCACAACGCTCTGTTGCGGTTCGGGCCTCGCGTGGGGCGGTCGCGAGGCGCCGGCCTCGGTGAAATCGCCGGTCGCGTTCCCATCGGGCTCCGGCGCGCGCACGACCGTTTCTTGCAGTACCGGCTTGGGCTTTCGCGGCACCGGTGCTTTCGCGGGTGGGGCGTCGTCGGCCGTGGTGAAGTCGCCCGTGACGTTCGGGTCGGGTAGCGGTTTGGGTGCCGGTTTCGGTCCGGCGGCGGGCGGGACACTCGGGCGGGTGACGTTCGGATCGGCTTCCGGGGGCATACGCTCGGGGGGCGCGAGCGCGCCGTAATCGTCCGGGTTCTTGCCTTCGAGCAGGAGCGAGGCGTGTTCCTCCACGCTCAGCGCGCGCTTTTTGGGAGCGGGCTCGGGGGCGGCGGGTTTCGGGGCGAGTGGCTGGACTTCGATGATGAGAACGAACGGCTTGCCGCAGCCGGGGCACTTCGGCTGGAACCGGCCCGGCTTCAGCCCTGTGGGGTTCAGCACGGCCGCGCAGTACGGGCACGCGATGCGCATGGGATGGCTCGGAGGTGGACTCGCCGCACCGTTTGCAACGCGATGAACCCCGAACTATCGGGATGAGTGATTAAATAGCGGTGCGATAGTGCAGCGGGTTGGGCGCGATTATACCGACGTGTGCAGCCCGGCGCGCGAAGAAAGTCGCAAGAGTGTGAGTTGGGTAGCTGGTGCTCCGGGGCATTTTGCACCGGCGCGCTCCGCGGGGGCCGTGGTTAGAGGTGGGGCCGGGTACGTGTTCACCCCGTACTCGTCTGGGTAACGTTCCTGCCATTGGGGCCTGCGGGCGCGGTTGTCGAACGCCTCGGCCCGCGCGGAGACGCGCTCCCGTCGCGCAATCTTCGGTGAAATTCGACCGCAACGCCCGCGCGCAATGTGCCCAACCCGTCCCGGCGCCCCGGGCGGGCGTCCGGTGGTTCGCGAGGTGCGGAAGTGGGACGTGCCCTCCAGCGGGGCCGGGGTT
>DASWYH010000878.1:0-3061 GCA_036405095.1 Gemmata sp.
CGCAACGAGCAGGTTCGCCTGTCCGGCGCGGAACAGGCGCATCACGCGGTCGCGCTGGTCCTGCGCCATGCCGCCGTGGAGCGCCTCCGGCCGGTACCCCCGCGCCCCGAGCGCCTCCGTCAGCTCGTCGACCTCGGAGCGGGTCTTGCAGAAGATGAGCGCCGCCTGCGGGGCCTCTCCATCGAGAACGCGGCCCAAGGCCGCGAGCTTGTACTGCCGCTGAACGATGTACGCGGTCTGGCGCACCTTCGGGAGCTCGCCCGCGGGCACCGGGTCGCGGGTGACGTGAATCTCGGTCGCGTTCTTCAGGTGCCGCACCGCGATCGCCTTGATCCGGGGCGCCATCGTCGCGGAGAAGAGGGCCGTCTGGCGCTCGGAGGGCGTCGCCGACAGGATCGCCTCGATGTCCTCGGCGAACCCCATGTCCAGCATCTCGTCCGCTTCGTCGAGCACCACCACGGCGACCGCATCGAGCTTGAGCGTGGTGCGGCGCATGTGGTCGAGCGCGCGCCCCGGGGTCGCGACGACCACGTCAACGCCCCGGTCGAGGGCGCGGATCTGCGGGTCCATCGGTGCGCCGCCGTAAACCGCGAGCACGCGCACCCCAAGGGGGTGCCCGTACTTCGCGACCGACTCGGCCACCTGCATCGCGAGTTCGCGGGTGGGAACCAGGATGAGTGAGGTCGGTTTGGTGCGTGTCGTGCTTCGTGCGAGGCCGTGCAGAATGGGCAGCGAGAACGCGGCGGTCTTGCCGGTGCCGGTGGCGGCCCGGCCGATCAGGTCGTGCCCCTCGATCAGCGGGGGAATCGCTTCCCGCTGGATGGGGGTCGGCTCCTCGTATCCCAGTCCCGTAAGCCTATCCACGAGGCGACTGTCGAGACCCAGCTTTGCGAACCCCGACTCCGTTTCCGTTTCCGTCGCCGTCGTATCAACCATGTGGTCCTTCTCTGAGTACAGTTCCGTCAGCAGTAATCTCTTAGTGTATGGAATTTTAGCGCCGAACCGAGTGCGGCGTGTGAATTCCGCGCGTTCTTCGGGAAAAGCGGCCGGAATAATCGGTGAGCACCCGTTCCCTAAAACCCACTGTCCCGCTCTAAAACCCTCATCATTATGATGCACGGCGGTACCACCGGGTTCGCGCGTGGGTCGAAAAGCCCCCGCGCGCGATTGAAACAGGAAACCGCTCCACCGGTGAGCCCGAGACGCGCCTTAATGCGTGGCCCCGCCAACCGGATGTGGTAGAATTGGGGCACACCGGACCATACCCCCATCCGTGCCGCAAGGGAGCCACCGATGGCCGACCCGCTCGCCCCCGCACCGCCGGCATCGGATTTGCCCCTCATCTTGATCGTCGATGATTCCCTCCTCGAACAGAGATACGTGAGCCGCATTCTCGAACAGCAGAGCGGGTGGCGGATCTCGTTCGCGCGCAACGGTGAAGAGGCGCTGGCCTCACTCGCGAAGGTGCAGCCGGCGCTGCTCTTGACCGACATGAACATGCCGCGCATGGACGGGCTGACGCTGGTCGAGAAGGTGCGCGAGCAGTTCCCCCAGGTGCCGGTGGTGCTCATGACCGGCAGCGGCAGCGAACGAACCGCCGTCGCGGCGCTCAAAGCGGGGGCCGCGGACTACGTCGCCAAGCAGGCCCTGAATCACGATTTGGTCAACGTCCTGGAGCGCGTCCTTTCGGCCGGACAGGCCGCGCGCCGGCGCTATCAGGTGCTCAGGGGCATGACCCGCCGCAGCTCCCAGTACGTGCTGGAAAACGACCCGGCCCTGGTCCCGCCGCTGGTCGCGCAGTTCCGCGAAGACCTGATCGAGATGGGGCTGTGCGACCTGACCGGCGCCACCCGAGCCGGCATCGCGCTCGAAGAGGCGCTCCTGAACGCGGTGTACCACGGCAACCTGGAGGTGAGTTCCGAGCTGCGCGAGGGCGGGGACGGGGCGTTCCACAAACTGGCCGCGGAGCGCCGGGAGCAAGAGCCCTACGCCCCCCGGCGGGTGCGCGTGACCGCGCGCCTCACCACGACACAAGCGACGTTCGTGATTCTGGACCAGGGTCCGGGGTTCGATGTGAACAAGCTGCCCGACCCGACCGCCGATATCTTCTGTGAGCGGGCGAGCGGGCGCGGCATCCTGTTGATGCGCGCGTTCATGGACGAGGTGCGGTACAACCCCACCGGCAACCGCGTCACGCTGGTCAAGCGCCGGGACCGGGCCGCCAGCGACGAGTGACACCGCCCGCGGTACAATGCCGACGGATCGCCCACCTCTCCCGGAGCGACCAGTCATGTCTACGGCTCCCGATCGACGATCCTTCATTCAGTCCTCGGCGGCTCTCGGTGCGAGCGGCCTCGGGTTCCTCTCCGCGCTCCCGGCGGTCCGTGCCGAGGACGCGAAACCCAATGCCCCCCTGGTCCAGCTCGCGCCCGACATCGAGCCCCTCGTGCGCCTCTTCGAGGACACGGAGCGCGACAAACTGCTCGAAGAGGTCGGTGCGCGCATCAAAAAGGGGCTCTCCTATCGCGAGGTGCTCGCGGGCCTGCTGCTCGCCGGGGTGCGGAACGTGCAACCGCGGCCGAGCGTCGGGTTCAAGTTCCACGCGGTTCTCGTGGTGAACGCGGCGCACCAGGCCGCGCTCGCCGGGCCGGACAACGAGCGCTGGCTCCCGCTCTTTTGGGCGCTGGACAACTTCAAGTCCGCGCAGGCCACCAACCGGAGAGAGAGCGGCTGGCGGATGAAGCCGGTCGATGAGACACGAGTGCCGCCGGCGGCGAAAGCGCGCGCGGCGTTCGTGGGAGCGATGGACGCGTGGGACGTGGACGCCGCCGATGCCGCGGTCGCCGGGTTGGTCCGCACCGCGACACCGGGCGAGCTGTTCGACCTGTTCGCGCGGTACGGGAGCCGCGACTTCCGCGACATCGGGCACAAGATCATTTACGTCTGCAACGCCTTCCGCGCGCTCGATGTGATCGGCTGGCCCCACGCGGAACCGGTCCTCCGGTCGCTCGCGTTCGCGCTCCTCAAGCACGACGGCAAGAACCCCGCAACGGAGGATCTG
>DASWYH010000879.1:0-6036 GCA_036405095.1 Gemmata sp.
TTGTTTGACGGGTTCGGCTTGACCCACCCCGCGCCGTACCCGTCCAGGGGCATCGAGACCCCGTTGCTGGTCATGTAATCGGTGACCCCGCACGTCGCCGTGTAGGTCACGCCGTTCTGGTAGTTCGGCGAGTTGCTCGTCGCGGCCGAGGAGATCGTCACCGCCCGGTCGGGAACCGCCGGGCACCGGAACGCCTTGATTTGTGTTGAGACCGCTGGCTGGTTCGCCGCGTCGAAGAAGTCGTATTTGGAGTTCATCTGGTTATCGACCGCGGACTGTTCGAGGTACGGGAGGATGAGCCAGCCCCAGCCCCCGTATGCGCGGTTCGTCGCCACCCCGAAGCTCGTCCGGCGGGCCGGGAAGCCCTTGTTCACGTCGTGGAAATTGTGAAACGCGATGCCGATCTGCTTGAGGTTGTTCGAGCACTGCATGCGGGCCGCCGCTTCGCGCACCTTCTGGACCGCGGGCAACAATAGCCCAATGAGTATCGCAATAATCGCGATCACCACCAGGAGCTCGATCAGCGTGAACGCCGATCGGTGGCTGCGTCGGTTCATAGAAGGCTCCGCGCCCGTGTGCTCGGGAAGATCTTGGAGTTGCGTTGCGGGACGACCGGGTCGCCGTTGCGGAGCAGACTCGCTGAAGTTGGTGAGCCCCCTCACAAGCGAAATGCGTACCGAACCGTTTCTACCGCATCTGAGGCGCTGCGCACGGCGATTATCGCAGCCCAGGCAGCGCGGAAAGGGCCTCGATTGGCTACCGAGTGACCAGCGCCGGGCAGCAGATGAGCGGGCGCCACAATCCCAGCGGAACCGCTCCCCGCCCACGCCCGGCGGCCCGTTCGCGAAGTGCCGATTTCGCCCCGAGCAGCGCCACGGCTCAAGCGGCCACCGGCCCGGCCGATTGGCGCACGGCCCCCGGGCTGCGTGCCTCGCGTTTGCGGAGGTACGCTTTCGCGGAGTCGGCCATCGTGATGAGTGCCGCGCCCATCATGATCGCGTCCTTGATGACCAGCCGCCCGGCGCCGGACAGGAGCGGGAACCCGTGCTCCGGCCCGCCCCGGTTCGGCACCCACGCTTCCGGGGTCGTCACCAGGAACGACAGCGTCACAAACGACATCACGAACACCAGGAAGCTCCCCACGGTCGCGGCCTGCGGCAGAACCGGGTGCAGCGCGATCAGGAGCCCGTACAGCACAATCACGGAGCCGAGCCCCAGGGCGAACGGGTACGTCCGGTTCGCCTCGTGCCACGCCCGGTTCGCCGGGACCACCGCGCCTTCGGGGTTCATGTGCGTTTTGTAGTTGCTCGCGTCGGCGTAGAAGAAGCTCATGAAAGGACTGTTGGCCACGAACGGCACGATCCCGTCGGCTTCGTACTTGTAGACCTTCAAGCTGCCGATCCACACCAGCACTACCACCAGCCCCAACCGCGCCACCGCCAGGCCGATCCGGTCCGCCCGTGCCGCCAATTGGAACAGTTTGAGAACCGTGTTCATCGCCATCTCCCGCGGATGTCCCCCGCGGTCACGCCCCCGGTTTTCGGGGTTCGCTCGCGGGTGTGTTCGCATTCTGCCCCGCGGGGGTGCTTTGCGGAATGGACGCACGGGCCGAAGACATGGACAGATTGCTCCCGCCGCGAATTTCCGTCTCGAACGTGCGGAACTCCGTGGGCGCGCGGCCCGTCGCCTTCTTGAACAGCCGGCTGAAGTACAACTCGTCGTCGTACCCGACCTCGCGCGCGATCTCTTTGACCGGGCGGAGCGTGTGCAGCAGCTCCCATTTCGCGTGGTTCAGCACCCGCTCCTGGATCAGTTCGGTGAGTGTTTTGCCCAGGTGCGCCTTGACCAGTCGGCCGAGCGTTTTGGGTGTGGTCCCCAGCAGGTCGGCGAAGTCGGCCGGGGCGTGCATCCGGCGGTAGTGCTTCTCCACCAGTTCGCGCAGCTCGGGCAGCGGGGGCGGGAGCCGCCCGCCCGCGGAACCGCCCGCCGGTCCTTGCTGGTCCCGCTTGAGCCGCGTGGCCTTGACGAGCAGGATCTTGAGGTACGAGAGCAGCACCTCGGCGTGCGCCAGCCCGGTGCCGACCAGTTCGGCGCGGAGGCGCGAGACCAGGTCGCCCACGTCTTTTTCGGCCGCCGCGTCGAGGGCCACGGCCGGCACCCCATACGGATCGTTGAACAGCACACCGTTGCACCCGACTTCGTGGTGGTACGTCTCGATGCAGAGGAAGTTGGCGTGGAACCGGACGGTGGTGACGTGCAGGTCCGCGTCGGGGCTGAGCCGAACGGCCTGGTACGGGACGAAAAACAGGAGGCACGGGGCGGCGAACCGGTGGCACGCCTCATCGGCCCAGAACGCGCCGCGGCCGGCGCGCACCCACTCGATGGTGAAGCAGTTGGTCCGGTGCGGTTGGGCGAGCGCCCCAGTGTCGGCTTCGGCAACTTCCAGCGCGAGCCCCCCGTTCCGCGGGTCGTACAGCGCTTGCGTCACCTCATCGGGCGTGCCCGCGGGCGGATCAGGGGCGGCCATGTTCGTTCACCTTCCCGTAACGGCTCCGCGCGAAACGCGATGCGATTCCACTCGTTTTAGGGCGCTCCCGATGGCCCCTGATGTTCTCAATCATCGAGCACGGATCGCGCCCGTTGTTCCGGGTGAACACCACGTCCGGCGGCGCCGCGTCCGGGTGCGTAAAATGGTGGCGTCACAAGTCCCGAACGAGGCCGGCCATGACCGAGAACGAGCGCTTCGCCCCCCGCCGCGAACTCGGTCGCACCGGGTTCGTTGCGACCGCGTTGGGGATCGGCGATCTGGCCGACCGCAGCGTGCCAATCGAAACGTGCATCGCGACCGCGCGCCGGGCGCTCGACGCCGGGCTGAACGTGATCGACACCGCCCCGAATTACGAGGACGGGTACTCCGAGGAGATCGTCGGGCGGGCGGTGCGCGGCCCGCACCGGGACGCCGTGTTCGTGATCGACAAGATCGACCACCACGACCGCCCCGTCGGCCCGCAACTCGACGGCTCGCTCGCGCGGCTCGGGCTCGACCGTGTCGAGGCGCTCGTGTTCCACAACCTGTCGTCGCTCGGTGTGTTCGAGCGCCTGTGCCACCCCGGCGGCGGGTTCACCGAACTGGCCGGTGCGGTGCGGGCGGGCAAGTGCCGGTTCCGCGGGATCTCGTCGCACGATCCGGACGTGCTGCGCGCGGCCCTCGCCGCGGGCGTGTGCGACGTGGTCATGTTTCCCGTGGGGCCGTTCGTGGATTCGCGGTACGTGACCGACGTCTTGCCTCTGGCGAAAGCGCTCGGGGTCGGAACGGTGTGCTTCAAGACGTTCGGCGGCGGCAAGCTCGTGGGCGACACCAGCGGCTACAACCAGCCGCTCAAGACGCGCCCGCGGGGCAAGGTGTCGAGCGGCGGCGCCGACGGCGCGGGGGCTCTGCTCCCGCGGTTGACCGCGGCCGAGTGCCTGCACTACACGCTCACCCTCGATCCGGACGTGGCGCTGTTGGGCCTGAGCTACCCCAACGAACAGGACGCCGCGTTCGCCGCGGCGCGCGCGTTCCGCCCTCTCACAGCCGACCAACTGGGAGACACCCGCCGGCGCGCCGCCGATGCGCGGAGAGACAAGGGGCCGTGCTGGTGGAACCCGGACCCTGACGCGTGACGCCGTGGTGCGAACAACCGAGACCCGGTCCGGTTGTGCTCAACGCGCGGGGCACAGTTGCGCCGCGAGCTTCACCGCCTGCACCAAACTCGATGCGTCCGCAGCGCCCGTCCACGCAATGTCAAACGCGGTGCCGTGGTCGACGCTGGTGCGCACGATCGGCAGCCCGAGGGTCACGTTCACCGCGTCCTCAAACGCGAGCGCTTTCAGCGGGATCAGCCCCTGATCGTGGTACATGCACACGTAGGCGTCGCACTTCGCGCGGTACTTCGGGAGGAACGCGGTGTCCGGCGGGAGCGGCCCGCTCACGTCGATGCCCTTCGCGCGCGAAGCCTCAATTGCGGGCACGATCACCCGTTCCTCTTCGCGGTCACCGAACAGCCCGTGTTCGCCCGCGTGCGGGTTCAGCCCGCACACCAGAAGGCGCGGTTCGTGCCCGCGGATTCGGCGCATCGCCTCGGCGGTCAACTCGATGGTGTCGCAAATGCGCGCGGTGGTGAGCAGCGCGGGCACATCGCGGTAGCCCACGTGAACCGTGACGAGGCTGCACGTGATCGCTTCCGCGGTGAGCATCATACACGACCGCTCGGCGCTGGTGCGGCTCGCCAGTATTTCCGTGTGCCCCGGGAACGGAACGCCCGCCGCGTTCAGCGCCTCCTTGTGAAGCGGGGCGGTGGTGATGGCGTCCACGCGCCCGGCGAGTGCGTCGTCGATCGCGTGTGTGAAGTAACGGTGCGCCGCGGCCCCACACACCGCGGACACGCGCCCGGGAACGATCTCTTCGGCGCCGGAGCCAGCGGCGCCCAGATCGTTCACCGCCGCCGGGTCGGGAGCCGGCCACCTCAGATGGTTCGCCACGCGCCGGAGCACGCTCAGGTCACCGTAAACGACCGGGACACAAAACGCTCGCACCTGTTCGCTTTGCAGCAGGCGCAGGCACAACTCGGGACCGACCCCGGCGGGGTCGCCCATCGTGATCGCGATTCTCGGCAGTCGGCCCATCGGGAAGGGGGTCCTTTGCGGGCGCGTTCGAGCGAAGGTAGAATGCCGGGGTTGATTCGGCGCCGGCTGTTAGTGTACGGCCCGGCCCCCTCCCTCGCGGAACCAAGCTCTCATGGCCACCCGAGTCAGTCGGGTTCGCCCCGCCGCGGTCGCGCTCTTCGTGCTCGCGGTCACTGGTACGGTGCCCGCCGCGGGCACCAGAGAAGCCGCAGAGGTCTTCCGCGACGTACTCGAAAAGGACTACAAAGCGACTGAAACCGATACCAACCGGGCGCCGCACTTGAGGCGCGCAAGTTTTTCGCCCATGCCGAAGCGCTCAAGTCCGCCGTCGCGGCCCTCGCGAAAGAGGCGAACAACGCGCCCGCCAACGAAGCGCGGGGCGCTGCCGGGCGTTCACCCGCGGATTCGGCCGCGGTTCCCACCAAGCCACCCCGAATCCGATCTCCGGGTCACAAGCCCATTGGGGATCGCCAGACCCTCACCGGCCTCTTGTTCGCCCTCAAGAGCGTCCCCCTGGGAGCATCGGCCCGCCGAGATGAACTGCGGTTGTGGCACGACCTGCGGGCGATGACTCCAACGCGGGTAACAGGACGGTGTCTGGTTACAGTTCCACCAACGGCCCCTCGCGAAACTCGACGCCTTGGGCCGCACCGGTTGGTCCGGAACCGCCGCCTCTTCCTTCGCTCGTGCCTTCGGGGGCGGCGAGGGCAATGGCAAAAATCTTACGGATCGAGGGCGCCCGGGCGTCAAGCACCACGTCCTGACCGCTGGTGGCGGTACACCCCGGCGAACACACCGGAGGTTGAGGACCGGGTCACCAGGAGCGTGTACCCGTTCGCGCTCGGCCCGAACGGCAACCAACTGGCCCCCCAGCTACGACCAAACGGTGCGCATCTGGGACGGCGCGACCGACAAGGAGCTGAAAACGTTTACGGGCAGGGCCACCAGGACGGCGTTCAGGGCGCGTGCTTCGCCCCGGACGAACGGTTCGCGTTCTCCGGGAGTTCAGTAGCTCAAGTGGTCAGCGGTCAGTGAACCGGCTCAGGGGAAGGGCATCCCGGGTTCTGAAGGCCGCGCGAAACGTCCTCCGCTTCGTACTGAGCACTGACCACTTGAAACTACTGGAGTGGGGACCGGGCCATCCGCAAATGGCGGCGCCCGCTGTTCGCGCCGGTTGAAATCAAGAAGGTGGACTGATCCTCTGGCGCGGGCCGCGCACCCGCTGCCGAACTTCGATTACCCGGCGGTGAACAGCTTGCCTTGCGGGGAGCGGCCCGCCGGGTTCGCCGCGTACCGGGACGAGAACACGAGCGCCACGTGGGCGTTCGGCCCGTGGCGCTCGTGTTCTCGTCCTCTGGTGGTTGTACCGCC
>DASWYH010000880.1:0-4835 GCA_036405095.1 Gemmata sp.
CACGCGCGCAGGTGTCGCACCACCGCCGACGCACCTCGTTCGCTTCGGACCGGAAGCCGTAACGTTCGAGACCGGTGGCCGCGATCCACTGGAGCGGCGCCCAGCCGTTCGGGTACGCCCACTGCCGCCCGGGGTGCGCGTCGAGGGAGGTCACCAACCCGCCCGGCAGCAGGAACTGTGGGAGCCAGCGGTCCACGATCGCGTTCGCTTGCTCTTGCGTCGCGAGGCCCGCCCACAGCGGGTAGAACCCGGCCAGCGACGCGCACGGCGACCGGCGCTCGGCCTTCCAATCGAAATCGAAGAAGAACCCGGCTTCCGCGTCCCACATGAGTTCGGTCACGGTGGCGGCGCGCTGTTCGGCCGCGTCGCGCCAAAAGCTCGCTTCCGTCGCCGAGCCGAGCTGACCAAAGGCCCGGGCGAAGTCTCGTTCCCGTGCATAAAGGATGCTGTTCAGGCACACCGGGAGGAAGTCCATCCAGCGCCCGGCCTCGGCGCCGGGGGCCGTCCCGTCGCACCGCGTCGAGTGGTCCCACCCGCTCTCACACGACGCGAGGAAGTGACTGTAGTTGATGTCGTGATACCGGGACAGCCCGCGGTACTTGCGCCGCTCGTGTGGGTGCTTCTCGCCCAGCCAGCACGTTTCGTGCTCGCGCACCCCCAGGCGTGTCATCCGCCGCAGGTACTCGTCGGCGTCGGTGTCACCGCGTGCGACCTTCAGATCGTGAGCCAGGCGCGCGAGCGCGGTGAAGAACGGGGGCTGGCTCCGGGAGGTGAAGTAGTACCGCGTGCCGTTCGGGACGAAGCCGAAGCGCTCGATCAGGGCGGCCATGTTCTCGACGAGGTCGAATACCAGCCACTCGTGCATGGTCCCGGCGAGGCCCAGCGCGCTGAAGTAGCTGTCCCAGTAGTACATCTCCTGGAACAGCGGGCGCACCGGGTCCACCGATGGCACCACATAGGCCCGCGGGAGCCCGATGAGGGTGCCTTCGTCGTGGGGGTTGAACCGGAACAAGCGGTCCCAGAACGCCGTGACGTAATCCAGAACCGGCCCGTACCCGTCGCGCCCGGGACCGCTCACCCGGTCCTCGTCTTCGTCCCCGTGTGCGCCGGTCCCTGCGTCTTCGGGACCGCTCGTCGGCCACGGCAGGGCACGAGAAAAGGGCATCATCATCAAGCTACCGGGTTCCATTGCGCTTCCTTACATGATGCGCCGGGCCGCAAGCTGGAGTGCCGCCACTTCGAGGCCCTGGGCCGCCCCGGGGCGGGTGCGGAGCACCGCGAGCGTGTGGTCCCTCAACTCGTACTTCTCTCCACCCGCGTGCGTGACGGCGGGGGCGTTGTCGTCGGCCGTGTCGAAGAGCAGCTCCCACACGTGTTCCGGGTTCGTCCCCGGGAGCACGAACCGGACCGTTTTCTGGCTCGCGTTCATCAGCACCAGCAGCGTGTCGCCGCTGATCGGCTCCCCGCGCTCGTTGGACTCCCGGATGAGGTCACCCGCGAGCCGCATCCCGACGCACTTGTGCGGCTCCTCCCACTCGCCGTCGGTGAGTTCGTGCCCGGTCGGGCGGAACCACGACACGTCCGCGACGCCCGCACCGCGGATCGCGCGGCCCTGGAAGAACGTCCGCCGCTTGAGAACGGGTTGGTCGCGCCAAATTTGCGCGACCGCTCGCGCAAAGGCCAGGAATTCTTGGTCCGCCCTTGCCCAGTCGAGCCAGGTTAACTCGTTGTCCTGGCAGTAGGTGTTGTTGTTGCCCTGCTGCGTCTGCCCCAACTCGTCGCCGGCCAGCACCATCGGCACCCCCTGGCTCAGCAAGAGCGTCGCGAACAGGTTGCGCCGCTGGCGCGCCCGCCGCGCCAGCACCTTCGGATCGGTCGTCGGGCCTTCGTGCCCACAGTTCCAGTTGCGGTTGTCGTTGTGCCCGTCCCGGTTGTCCTCGCCGTTGGCGTGGTTGTGCTTCTGCTCGTAGCTCACCAGATCGCGCAGTGTGAACCCGTCGTGACAGGTGACGAAGTTGATGCTCGCGTACGGCCGGCGCCCGGTCCGCTCGTAGAGGTCGCCCGAGCCCGTGAGCCGGTGGGCCAGGGTCTTGGTCGGCACCTCTTTACCGGCCCAGAACCCGCGGACCGCGTCGCGGTACTCGCCGTTCCACTCGGTCCAGCCGATCGGGAAGTTGCCCACCATGTACCCGCCCGGGCCGATGTCCCATGGCTCGGCGATCAGCTTGACCCGCGACAGCACCGGGTCCTGGTGGATGATGTCGAAGAAGGACCCGAGCTTATCGACCTCGGCCAGCTCGCGCGCGAGCGTGGGTGCGAGGTCGAACCGGAACCCGTCCACGTGCATCTCTTCGACCCAGTACCGCAGGCTGTCCATGATGAGCTGGAGCACGCGCGGGTGCATCATGTTGGGGCTGTTCCCGCACGCCGTGAAGTCCATGTAGTAGCGCGGGTTCTCGGGCGACAGGAAATAGTAGCTCGGGTTGTCCAGGCCGCGGAACGAGAGGGTCGGCCCCATCTGGTTGCCCTCGGCGGTGTGGTTGTACACCACGTCGAGGATCACCTCGATCCCGGCCCCGTGGAGCGAACGCACCATGCTCTTGAACTCGCGCACCGTGGCCTCGGGGGCACGGGGTGTGGCGCTGAACCGCGGGTCCGGGGCGAAGAAGCCCAGGGTGTTGTAGCCCCAGTAGTTCGATAACCCCTTGTCCACCAGGTGCCGGTCGTCGATGCGGTAGTGGACCGGGAGCAGTTCCACTGCGGTGACGCCGAGCCTCTTGAGGTGGTCGAGGGCCGCTTCCGAGCCGATGCCCGCGTAGGTGCCGCGCAGGCGTTCGGGCACGCCCGGCATCTGCTTGGTGAACCCCTTCACGTGCAGCTCGTAGATCAGCGTCTCGTGCCACGGGCGGTTGGGGTGCCGGTCGTCGCCCCAGGTGAAGGCGCCGTCGATGACCGCGGCGAGCGGCGCGAACGCGGAGCTGTCGCGCGGGTCGCGTGTCGTGTCGTCCTGACCGATGGTGTAGCCGAACAGCGCGTCGTGCCACGTCAGATCGCGCCCGACGGCTTTCGCGTAAGGATCGAACAGCAACTTGTGCGGGTTGAACCGCAGCCCCTTCTCGGGCACGAACGGCCCGGCCGCGCGGAGCCCGTAGAGCTGGCCCGGGAGCGCGTCCGGGAGGTAGCAGTGCCACACTTGGTCCGTGCGCTCGCGCAGCGGGACGCGCGTCTCGACGAGGCCGGGGCCATCGAACAGGCACAGCTCAAGCGCGGTCGCGTGCTCGCTGAACACGGCGAAGTTCACCCCCACCCCGTCCCACGTCGCACCCAGCGGGTACGGGCGACCCGGCCACACGCGCATAACAAGTTCCTCCGAAAGGGTCCGCGTTCCAGTTGCCACCGGAAACTACCAACCGGCCGGGTTCGGCGAGCGGGCACGAACCCGCCAGCGCGTTGTGACTACAAACGCTTCACGAATTCGGCCAGCACTCGCCCCGGCGGGGCACTGCGAATCGTATACCGGTGCGCGAATCGGGTAGTCAGGCGGTCCCGCGGCACGGCCCGTGCAAACGTAACACCGGGCGCGACGGGCGGGCGCTGCGGCCCCCCACCTTACACATACACGAGGAACACATGGCAACTGCGCAACTGAAAATGGAAGACGTGGCGGGCGTCCGGAGCCGCATCTCGTGGCCGGCGGTTCTGGCCGGGGCGATCCTCGCGATCGCCACCAACTTGGTGCTCGCGCTGTTCTTCGGGGCGATCGGGCTGACCGTGGCCGAGACCGGGGTCCGCGCCAACGCGGTCGGCACCGGGGCGCTCGTCGCGTGCATCCTGAGCGTCATCGTTTCGCTGTTCGTGGGCGGGTGGGTCAGCACCCAACTGACCGCGGGCGAGAGCGAGCGCGAAGCGGTACTGTGCGGCATCCTCACGTGGGCGCTGGTGGTCGGCTTCTCGGTCGCGCTCGTCGGCATGGGCGCACGGGCCGGGTACCTCGCACTGGTCAGCGGCGCGATGGTCGTTCAGGAGAACCCGGCCGCTCAGAACTGGGAACAGTCGGCCCGGAACGCCGGGGTATCGCAGGAGCGGATCGACGCCTGGAAAGCGGCCGTCGATCCGAACAAGGCCCGCGAGATCGCGAACGATCCCGCCGCCCGTGAGCGCGCGGAGAAGGCCGCGGTTGCGGCCTCGTGGGCCGCGCTGGTGAGCGTGCTGCTGTCGATGGCGGCTTCGATCGGCGGAGCCATCGCCGGTCGGGGGGTGGCGTTCCGGCTGCTGCCGGTCGGCCGGGCCGTCGCGGTCGGTCGCCGGGAAGTCGCGGTCTCTTGATTGAGAAGCCGAGTCGTCAGGCGGGATCAGACACCAAAAAACGAATCGGAGCGACTCACATGAGCAAGAACTCGAGAGCAATAGATGACGAGAAGTCGGTCGATCTGCCGCCCTTGGGATCGCGGAACGCGGACCCCTTGACCGATTCGCCCGGCGCTCACCCGATTGAGACCGGCGTCGGGGCGGCGCTGGGCGGGGCGGCCACGGGTGCCGCGGTCGGCGTGGTGCTCGGTCCGCCCGGGGTGGTGCTCGGCACTATCGCCGGGGCGGTCGCGGGCGGGTTGGCCGGCAAGGGCGTCGGCGAGCTGATTGACCCGACCACGGAAGACAACTGGATCCGCGAGTGGCTGGCCCGGCGCGAGCACGCGAAGGAAGTGGCCGACGAAGCCGCGGCCCGGGCGTACCGGTTCGGCCTCCGGGCGGAGTTCGAGCACCCCAACCGCACGTTCGATGAGATCGAGCCGCAGTTGCGTGCCGAGTGGGACGCGGAGAACGGGAGCAAGGGCGCG
>DASWYH010000881.1:0-1765 GCA_036405095.1 Gemmata sp.
CCGCCCATCCCGAGTTTGCGCGCGCGCCAACCGACCGGGCCGATGAGGTGAAGGCTACGACACCACAAGCCATTACGCTTCCAATCCCAAGCCACATAAAGCGCTGATGGTTTTCTGTTTCACTAATAGGGCGACTTGTGGCCCAAAGCCGTTACTTCTCGGCCTTTTTATTCACGCGCACGAACTCTTCCTTTAACCCGTCGGGGTCGATTAGAATGAGTTCGTCTGCGGTCAACTTTTTGATGGTCAGCGTTTCCTTCTTGATGGCCCGTCCCTGCTTCACCTCGTAGGGCATCTCGTTTCCGATCACGCGGTACGAGCCCTCATAGCTCGAAACCGGGCCGTTGGCTAGTCGCTGGCGAATCACCATCTTCCCGCCCTGATAGAAATCCAGTTCCAAATCGGTGTTGGTGTTCCCACGTGAATCGAGGGTCATCTTCCAGGTGCCGACGACTTTCTCCGCGTCGGCGCGTTCTTTGGGCACTGGGGCTGCCGAGAGCGCCCCCCCGCACACCGCAAACAGTACGACGGGAACGAGTCGCATGGCCGGTCTCCTTGTGACCGCTCCAGTCTGGCGCAAAGTAGTAACCGGTGTCAAGCAAGACCAATCAATCGGCCGGTTTCAGAACGTGAACGGGGCGCCCGGCACTCGGGCCGTAACCGCTGTAACCCCGCCCGCTCCGTTCTGCTGGTCCGGCCCGGTTGTGCTCCCGGCACCGCCGATGGGGCACCGCTCGGACCGCTCCCGAGCGCACCCGCAATACAATAGCGGGCGCCGCCGGGTCGAGCGAAGCGCCTGTCACCGGCCACCCGGTCACTACCCCCTGTGTAGCCCTGGGTCACCACTGGCAAACAATTGAGGTCCCTCATGCGACTTTTCCTCTCCCTTGTTGTGTTCGCGAGCGCGCTCCCGGCGCGGGCGGCCGATCCCCAACACCCCGGCTACCGTGTCCTGGCCCAAGACAAGGGGCGCGTTGCCATCGTCGGGCCGGACGGCAAGGTCGAATGGGAAGTCGCGTGCAAGTACAACTCGCACGACATCGCCCTCCTTCCGAACGGCAACTTCCTGCTGCACACGGGCGCCGCCACGGTGACCGAGTTGACCCCCAAGAAAGAGGTCGTGTGGAAGTACGAAGCGAAGGCCAAAGAGGGCTACAAGGGGCGTGTCGAGGTCCACGCGTTCCAGCGGCTCGCGGACGGGAACACGATGGTTGCGGAGAGCGGCAACCGGCGCATCGTCGAGGTGGACAAGAACGGGAAGATCGTCAAGGAGATCGCGCTGAAGGTCGGCAAGCCGGACCCGCACCGCGACACCCGCATGGTGCGCAAGCTCGATAACGGGAACTACCTCGTGTGCCAGGAGGGCGACGGAGTCGTCCGCGAGTACGACGGCACGGGGAAAATCGTGTGGGAGTACAAGCTCGACCTCGGCGGGCGCAAGGAGGCACCCGGGCACGGCCCCGAAGGGCACGGGACTTCCGTTTTTGGAGCGCTCCGGCTCCCGAACGGCAACACGCTGATCGCGGGCGGGAACAACAACCGCGTCCTCGAAGTGAACCCGGACGGAAAGGTCGTGTGGAGCATCGACCAGAAGGAACTGGAGGGCGTCACCCTCGCCTGGGTGACGACACTACACGTTTTACCGAACGGGAACCTGATTGTTGGTAACTGCCACGCGGGCGAAAGTAACCCGCAGCTCTTCGAGGTGACACGCGACAAGAAGGTTGTGTGGCGGTTCAAGGACTTTAAGACTTTCGGCAACAGT
>DASWYH010000882.1:0-1874 GCA_036405095.1 Gemmata sp.
GGCCGAGCGAATGGCGCTCTGGAAGGCCCGCAAGCAGGCGTTCGGCACCATCGGGCGCCTGGGGTTCCCGTCCTACTGCACCCAGGACGGCGTGGTGCCGCGGACGAAGCTCCCGGAGATCATGCGGCACATCCAGGCGACCGCGAAGAAGTACCACCTCGGCATCTGCAACGTGTTCCACGCGGGCGACGGCAACGTTCACCCGATCCTGATGTTCGACGAGCGCGACCCGGCGCAGGTCAAAGCCGTGCTGGACGCCAGCCACGACATCCTGTCCGAGTGCATCAACCTCGGGGGCAGCGTGACGGGCGAGCACGGCATCGGCGTCGAGAAGATCGACTTCATGCCCCTCATGTTCACCCCCGACGACCTGAACTACATGGTCCGGTTGCGCACCGCGTTCAACCCGGACGGGCGGTGCAGCCCGGGCAAGATGCTTCCCACCGCCGGCGGGTGCTCGGAACCGAGCGCCGTCGCCACCAAACCGGGGCGCCGGGCCGCGGTGTGAGCCGCGGTCCGGGGCGACTCCGCGGCGCGCCGTTCATACAACACCACGGTTGCACCCCACCACCGGGACTCCCCTGCGACCGTGGCGAACTCCATCAGCATCGACGGGTCAGCTCCCCTGCCCGTGCGCGCCCCGGCGACCGTTGCCGAGCTGTGCGCCCTCGTGACCGAAACGCGGTCCCTCAAGCACGGGCTGTACCCCGTCGGCGGGCGCACCACGCTCGACCTCGGGCTCCCGCCCGCGAAACCCGGCACCGGGTGCGATACGACCGCCCTTTCGGGTGTGATCGACTACCCCGCGCGCGACATGACCGTCACCGTGCGCGCCGGCACGACCGTTGCCGCACTACAAGCGGAACTGGCGCGCGAGAGCCAGTGGCTCCCGATCGACGTTCCTTCGCCCGGCGCGGCAACGCTGGGGGGCGCGGTCGCGGTGAACGCGAGCGGCCCGCGCCGGTTCGGGCACGGCACGCTCCGCGACTACGTCATCGGCATTTCGTTCGTGACGGACGACGGGGCCGAGGTGAAGGCCGGCGGGCGCGTGGTGAAGAACGTGGCCGGCTACGACCTGATGAAGCTCCAGATCGGCGCGCTCGGCACGCTGGGCGTCATCACGCAACTGACGCTCAAAGTGAAGCCCAAACCCGAAGCCGCCGCTTCGGTCGTGTTCGGGTGCGATTCTGCGGCGCTCGCGGGCGTTCTCGACGCCCTCGCGGCGAGCAAGACGCGCCCGGTTGCGGTCGAGGTGCTCAACCAGGCGGCGTGGCGCGCGGCCGGCGCGGGCGCGCCGGTGGCCGCCGAGTGGGCATGTGTGATCGGCTTCGAGGAGAAGCCGGCCGCGGTGCGGTGGCAAACGGCTGCGGTGCTGAACGAGTTGAAGGCGGCACCGATCCGTGACGTGGCCGAGTTGCCCGGCGCGACGCTTCTGGACGCGCTCACCGCGTTACAACTGCGGGCGGCATCGCGGTGTATTAGTAAAGTCAGCGTCTTGCCGAGCCAGGTCGCAGAAACGCTCGTAAAGGTGCCGGCGGGCGCTCCGGTCCACGCGCACGCGCTGACCGGCGTCGTCTGGCTCCACACCGACGAAACGCTTCCCGAAGGCGCGGCGGTGCGGCGGTGCCCGCCGGGGCGGAAGAAGGCGCTTCCGGGGGGGGCGGTTCCCTCGGCCGGGTGGAACCTGATGCGCCACGTCAAAACGACTCTCGACCCGGATAATGTGTTCAACCCCGGCCGCCTGTTCGGGGACTTGTGATACCGGATCGTGTTGATTTTGAGTTCCCCGGGTGGCGCTGCGCTGACCCGGGGCTGAGAGATGGAACCCCTTCGGGGTACAAACCCGTGGTCTTCTACCCCGAAGGGGTTGCATC
>DASWYH010000883.1:0-10792 GCA_036405095.1 Gemmata sp.
CCAGCGCCGCTACCCGCAGCACGAGTACCTGGGGGTGCCGGGGGTCACCTGCTCGTGCAACAAGTGCCCGCACATGGCGCGGAACACGCTGGAGAAGGTCCGCGACTGCATGAAGAACGGGTCGCCGGAGATCCTGTGGCAGCCGGAGTTCGACAAGGCGAAAGAGGTGCTGGCGCGGAGCCTGCTGAACCCGCCGGCGAGTGCGCCGGTCCAGCCCGCGGGGGATTGACGTTATGGCGAAATCGAAACCAGTCGCGGCGGCGAACGGGAAAGCCGCTCTCCCGTTGTCGCCGCTCGACGTGCTGACGCTCGCGGAAGCTGCCGCCTATCTGCGGCTACCGGAGGACGCGGTGCGCGAGGAGGCCGAAGCGGGGCGGCTGGTGGGGCGGCACGTTCGCGGGGAGTGGCGGTTCGCACGCTCCGCGGTGGTTGAGTGGTTGAGCGCCCCTCCCTCAACTGCTCGCCCTCAGACCGGGGCCGAGTTGGTTGAACACATTCGTCGCACCAACACCGGGCTAGCCTACGAGGAGAATCCGGAGGCCGCCGAAGCTGAAATCGCCGAGCTGAACAAACTACGCAAAACGATGTGGGGATGAGGGCGCGCCTCTTGTTTCTGCTCGATACGGACATTGCTACGCTCGTGTTCCGCAAGCATGAGCGCGTTCTCACCCGCTTGTCCGTGGTGGATGCGGACGAGGTCGCGCTGACCGCGGTTACCCGTTTGGAGATTTTGCGCGGGCGGATCGACGCTTTCGTCAAAGCCGTGGATGGGACCGGACTGCTCCTCGCGGTCGAAGGGCTGGCGAAGGCCGAAGCGTTCTTGAGCGGCTTCCGGATTGTGGCCGTTGATCAAGTTGCGGCCACCCGGTTCGATCACCTCCGGGCCGACAAGAAACTGAACAAGATGGGTGCCGGCGACCGCCTTCAGGCTGCCATCGCGCTTGCCACCGGCGCAACGCTCGTGACCCGCAACACCAAGGACTACGCGGCCGTGCCCGGGTTGAAGCTCGAAAACTGGGCCGCGTGAACCTCATGTCGAGTGAACCCGGCCGCGCTTGTCGGCTCGGGCTTCGTAAGCGATGACGAACTCGCCGTTCCGCATGAGGTTGTAGATGTCGCCCCCGAAACCGTTGGGAGAGGTTCCCGAGTACCTCGTCGGGTGCTTGGGGTCGTCTGTGTATCCGCGCGTGCCCCAGCGCTCGTAGTGCCCGCGCTGCGGGCTGAGATCACTGTCGGGAATGTCCTTGATCCGAATGAACGCCGGCTCGAATCCGAGGCGCTCACGCAGGATCGCCATCCGCTGCCCCTCGAATTTTTGGCTCTCGGACCAATCTTCCGGGAGGAGTTCCGGCGGCAGCGGCACCCGAAGCACCTTTTTGCGTGGGGTGCCGTTTGGGTCGAACGTCTGCACGACCCACCACGCGGCCGGAGCTTCAAACGGTTGGGATTCGCGCTCCGCTCGGGCGAACGCGAGCCGCCCGTCCGGGAGCCGGCCCGGACAGCCGTAGTCGAAGTCCGCCGCCAGTGGGAACAGTTCCGGGTAGCCGCGCTCGTACTTCGCGATCTTCCGATTCGCGTAATCGTTCGCAGACGCTACGAGCCGTTGAATGCCCTTTGCGTTGTCGCCCTCGGGGTCGAGCAGCACCAACTCGCGCAAGTTCGGCCACGCTTTTGCCTTCGCGGCCAAGCGGCACAGAGTCGCGTCGTCGGTGCCGTCAACCAGTCGCCCCATCCACAGCACCAGCACCTGTAGCCGTGACAGGTGGGGACTCGCGCTCAGGGCTTCCATGTCGGCGTCGGCATACCAGCACGCGAGTTCCAGTTCGGTCAGCCTCTCAAGCGCGGAGCACGCGGCCAATCGCTCGCCCCACCCGTTCAGGCAGTGAATCACGACACGGCGAATGGTCGGGTGCCGCTCGCGGATCGTGTGGCCGAACTCTGTGAACGCTTTGACCGAGCAACGGAGCAGGTCCGGGAACCCGCGACGGAACTCGATTTCCATCCCCACTTTGTAATCGTCCCAGCCGGCGGGCATGTCCCCGAGCCAGTTCTGTTCACGGAGCAGTTTGTTCTCCCGTTCGTGGAGTTCGGCCGCGCGGGGGATTTCGTACTTGTCGCGAATCGGTTCGAGTTCGACTTGCACGCGGATGAACTCGGCGCGGTCGTGCTCGCCGTGGTCGTCGAGCCAGTCCGCGAATGCGAGACGCGGCGTGTCGTCATACAGATCGGCCGCAATCGCTCGGACGAACGCTTCGCGCTCGCTCATGGTGATGCTCGGTGTGGTCGCGTGTTCACGTTCGGGGTATCGTAACTCGGTCCCGCTTGCCAGGGAAGGAGCGACCCATGCCCCCGATCGTGCCGAACCGCTTTTTGGTGCGCGTCAGCCACCCGTGCCCGCTCGTGAAGGACGCCCCGCGCGACACCGAGGACGACGAACACCTCGTCGAGCTGCCCGAAAGCGCCCGGCTCGACAACTTTGCCGCGCTCGACGAGCACGAGAACTTCGCGGACGTGCGGCTCGCGTGGAACGAGTTCGGGTTGGCCGTGCAGGTGGAAGTGAAGGGCAAATCACAGCCCGTGGTGGGCGATTCCGACAAGCCCAGCGCTTCCGACGGGTTGCGCCTGTGGATCGATACCCGCGATGCCCGGGCGAGTCACCGGGCGTCGCGGTACTGTCACCAGTTCGGGTTTTTTCCGACCGGCGGCGGCGCCGACAAGGAAGAGCCGTTTCTGATGCAGTCGAAAATCAATCGTGCGCTTCAAGACGCACCAACGACGAGCCTCGCGGACGTTCCCTTTCGTGCCCACCGCATCAAGGGGGGGTATCGGCTCGAAGCGTTCTTGCCCGCAGCCGCGCTGAACGGTTTCGATCCTTCCGAACACCCGCGGCTCGGCGTCTATTACTGCGTCCGCGATCAGGAGATCGGGGATCAGTTTTTGAGCGTCGGCTGGGAGTTCCCGTTCGGCGAAGACCCGTCTCTGTGGGCCGTTCTGGAGTTGGTGAAGTGATGCGGCGGAGTTTTACCCGGCTCAACGGGGCAGACCGGGTAAAACTCTTCGCTCGTTAGTCGAGGTCAATTCCGAGTTCTTTCGGCGTCGGCACAACGACCGGCGGATCTTCGAGTGCGATTCCGAGTTGATCCGGCGGCGGAACAACAGCGCGCACCGGTTTCGGCGCCTCAACGGGTTTCGGTTGCGGGCGCACCGCGACCGGTTTCGGTTGGGGCTGGCGCACGATCGGTTGCGGGGCGTAGTAGGGCTGTGGCAGCGCACCGCCGTTGCCGAGGCCGTAGGGGTCGAAGTTCGGCGCACCGCCGAACGGGGCTGGGCACCCCACCGGCGTTCACCCGGCGCCGGATCGGCCGGGGACGAGCGTGAACCAGAGTGCCACGCCCAGCCCCACGGCCAACGTGGGCATCCCTGCCCAGAGCGCGACCTTGCGCATTCGCATGATGCTTCCTTGCACCGGAGCCGCGAATCCTTCGCCGCTCGGAGGGCACTTCATAGCTTCTCTTCGGAACCGGTAAAGCCCACTTTGTGGAGTTCACCTATGTTGACGCTGTTGCTCTTGACGGCCCTTGTTGCCGAAGGTGAATCGAAGCTCCCCCTGAAGCCGGGCTACAAAGCGGTTGGTGACGGGCTGAAAACCGAACACGCGACCCAGGCCGCTGCGGCCACCGACAAGCACATCTTCGCGGTGTCGAGCACCACGGTCGCGATGTACGACCGCACAACGGGCAAACTTCTCGCAGCAAGCAAGGACAAGGCCGAGCACCTCAACAGCGCGTTCGTGTGGAAAAGCAAGGTGTACTGCGCGCATTCGAACTACCCCAAGAAGCCCGAAACGAGCGAAATTCGTGTGTACGACCCCGACACGAACAAGCTGAGCGTTTTCCACGAGTTCAAAGACCCGCCGGGGAGTCTGGTGTGGAACGTTCACGACGGCAAGAACTGGTGGTGCTGCTTCGCACATTATCAGGAAGACAACGCGAAGACGCTGCTCATCAAGATGACGGATGACTTCAAAGAGGGGCAGCGCTGGACGTTTCCCAGGAAGGTCGTTGAGGACTGGGACAAGATGAGCGCGTCGGGCGGCATCTGGGCCGGCGACGCGCTCCTGGTGTCTCACCACCACTACAAGGTGCTGTACCGGCTGAAGGTGCCGAAGGACGGGAAGGAACTGGAGCTTGTTGAAGCGCTGGAGTGTCCGTTTCCGGGCCAGGGGATCGCGGCCGATCCGAAGACCGGCGGGCTGGTCGGCATCGATCGCCCCAAGCGCAAGGTTGTCTTTGCGGCGAAGTAGCGCGTGGTTTTCTCTCCTGGGACCGCGGGCATCTTGCCCGCAGCGCCACGCGCGGTGTTGCGGGACGGATCTTTGTGAGGCGGTGCGCCGGTTACAGCGAGCGGCCGGGACGGCCGCGGTCCCAGGGGCGAGTTTTCACCTGGGGCCGCGGGCATCTTGCCCGCAGCGCCACGGGCGATGTTGCGGGACGGGCGCTCGGGTAGCAGCACCTCGGATGCGATGAAGCGGCCGGGACGGCCGCGGTCCCGGGGGCGACGTTCGCTTTACCCCAAAATGTCGTTCGCGCTCTTGCGGATTGTTTCGCAATACGTTTCGAGCGCGAGGTCGTCGCGGTCGTAGCCGAATGGCTGCTCGACGGCTTCCGCGGTGAGTTCGATTCCGAACAGGAAGTACACCACCAGCGTCAGCACCAGAATGACCCAGGCGCCGAGCGGCTCGACCAGTGCCCACGGGGTCACCAGGAACCCGAGCACCAACCCGTGCCGCAGGAGCGACAGGTACGACGGGACCAGCGGGGTGTTGCGGATGCGCTCACACGCCCCGCAAATGTCCATGAGCGCGTTCAGGTTCGTGTCGAAAATCTGATGCATGTGGCCGTCGATGCGGCCCGTCCGGCGCCACCCCACGACCACGCCCATGAGCCGGCCCGCGAGGTGCGACGGCACGTGTTGCGGGTCCACCGTCTGTTTCTCGAACCCGGACACGTCGCTCAGCCGGACGGAGCCGCGCAGGTGCTTCATGAGCGCCGCGGCGAATCCCGTGACCAGCGCGGCGAATTCGCGCCGCTCGTCCGCATCGGGGGTGACCAGCTCGCGCGCCTTCAGGCACAGGTTCCGCGAGTGGTTCACGAGCGAACCCCACAGGATGCGCCCCTCCCACCACCGGTCGTAGGCGACCTTCGTGCGGAAGCTCACCAGCAGGCCCAGGATGGCCGTGTTCCACAGCGCGAACTGAGACGACCACAGCGGGTGGACCACGTCGCTGGACGGTTGGACCGCCCACACCACCGTGGAGTACATTGCGGCGCTCACGACCGCGATCCACAGGCGCCCCGCGATCGGCGGCGGCGGCCACACCCAGCCCACCAGCGTTCGACGGTTGTCAGCCAATACGCCCTCGTTTCATCGGGTTACGTTTGTTGCGCGTCGCCGAGCCGCGGAAGTTCGTCGAGCGACTTCAGCCCGAACACGTGGAGGAACCGCGGCGCGGTGCCGTACCTCACCTCACGGTCCGTCGCATCGGCCCGGTGCCGCACGACAACAAGTCCGAGCCGCACCAACTGACGGAGCGTCGGCCCCGAGTCGGTGCCGCGAACCGCGTCCACTTCTGCCTTACTGAGCGGTTGCCGGTACGCCACCACCGAAAGCACGTCGAGAGCGGGCTGGCTCAGGCGCGTTTCGCGCGGGCCGCCGAAGAGCCGCTCGCGCAACGGCCGGAATGCGGGGCGCACGGTGAGCACGAACCCGTCGTCACGGGCCTCGATGGTGTACGGCCGGCGCTGGTCGCGGTAGCGCTTGTTGAGGCGCGCAACGGCCTCATGAAAAGCGTCCGGGGTGAGCCCGCGAACCGTGGCGCACGCGGTCGGCGGCGCCAGCGGGTGCCCGCCGACGAACAGCATCGCTTCGATCAACTGTTCGGGGGCGGGTGGCCGTTCGCTCTGTTTTGGGACGGGAGGAGCGGGGCGCGCGACGAGGGGCGCTTCCTCACGGGGCGGTTCCGGGGGGGCTTCTGGTTGGTCCCCCGCCCCGAACTCTTCGCTAATGTCCAACTGCCAGGCGTCGCCGAGTTGTGCCGCAGCGGCCTGTCCCAGCGCGAGCGGGTCGGTGGGCTCGGGTGCGTCGCTTTCGTTCGCCATGTGCGGGCGTCAGTGGGGCAGGCCCAGGCCTGTGATGACGGTTCCGGTCCAGAGTACCAGGAACGCGATCCCGAGTGCTATGTGTAATTTCCGCCGGTGCATCTTGCCCGTGGCGAGCATCACCGGCAGGAGCAGCGTAGAGGGCACCGAGAAGCAGAGGTGGACCCGCAGCGCGGCGCGCGCCTCCGGGCTGAACAGTTCGGACACGTTCACCACTTGAAGCAGCCCCTCGAAGCACACGACCGTGGTGAGCGTGAGCGCGAAGAACGCAGTGTTAATCTTCCCGTGCAGCCGCGTTCGGCCGGAGGCGAGGGCGACCATCGACAGCGCGAGGAGTACCGTTACCGCAACCACAAGAACCTTGAGCGTGATAATGATCTGAGGTCCGGTCGGCATGACTTGTCCCCAACGGTCGAGTTCCGCGTGAGCGAGTGGAGTTAATCTGCCACATGGACACGTATTGTGTGAAGTAAAATTAGCACTTGCTGGGCTCGCATTTCCGCGCCGGGTGCCAATCTTCAGTTGGTGCGCGAGGCGGCCGTTCCTGGGTCCGCGTGTAGCGGGCACGATACCCGCCGGCGCGTGTTGTCAAGTGGCGCCGGGGTAGCAACTTCTTTGGTGCAGTGAGCGGCCGGGACGGCCGCGGTCCCAGGGGAACCCCAACTACCCCCCGATTGCCGCGACGACCGCGTCACCCATGTCGGTGGTCGTGTGGGTGCTCGTTTTGTCGAGGTCGCGGGTGCGCACCTTGCCCTCCGCGAGCACCTGCGACACGGCATCACGAACGCCCTGCGCGCTCTTCGCGAGCCCCAGGTGATCGAGCATAAGCGCCGCGGAGAGGACCGCGGCGAGCGGGTTCGCGATGCCCTTCCCGGCGATATCAGGCGCGCTCCCGTGGACCGGCTCGAACATGCTCGGGAACTGCTTCGTCGGGTTGATGTTCGCGCTCGATGCCAGGCCGATGCTGCCGGCCACCGCGGCGCTCAGGTCGGTGAGGATGTCGCCGAACAGGTTGCTCGCGACCACCACGTCGAACGCCTCGGGCTGGCGCACGAAGTCCATCGCGGCGGCGTCCACCAAAAGCGAGTGGCTCGTCACGTCCGGGTAGTCCTTGCGAACCGCGTTGAACACGTCGTCCCAGAGTCCGAGGCCGTACACCTGTGCGTTCGACTTGGTGATGCTGGTGAGCTTCTTCCGGGGGCGCGTGCGGGCGGCCTCGAACGCCGCACGCAGAATGCGCTCGCACCCCTTCCAGGTGAACACGCCGGTCTGAACGGCGATCTGGTTCTCGGTGCCGGGGTACAGGTTCCCGCCCACCGGTGCGTACTCGCCTTCCGTGTTTTCGCGGTACACCAGCATGTCGATTTCGCCCGGCTTCTTGCCCTTCAGGGGGCAGTCCACACCGGCGAAGAGGTACGCGGGCCGCAGGTTCACGTACTGGTCGTACTTGCGCCGCATCGGGAGCAGCAGCTCGTGAACCGTGACCTTGTCGGGAACGCTCGGATCACCGACCGCACCGAACAGGATCGCCTCATACGCCTTGAGCTGCTCCCACCCGTCTTCCGGAAGCATCCTTCCGTGCTGCTTGTAGTAGCTCGTGCTCCACGGGAGCCGGGTCCACTGGAGTTCGGCCTTGTCGTACTTGCTCGCGGCGCGCTCCGCGGCCCGGATGGCCTGCTCGATGACTTCCGGCCCGATCCCGTCGCCGCCGATCACCGCGATCTTGTGAACCGCCATTGCACCCTTTCAACGGAAGAGTTATTCCAGCCCGCAAAATCGCCCCACGGGTCACCGGTCCACCCGCAAAAAAGCGCCACCGTTCGGTTTTCGGCCGACCGCAGTAGACGGTGGACAGACGGTGGGGGAGAGTAACAGTGGTCCGATGTCCGGCTTACAGGTGATGTAGCCGCCCCCGGAGGCGGGTCAAGATGACGGTCAACGCACTCCTTTGTCGTAGCGCCACTCGCCGCTGGGCCTTTGCCCTCGGTGCTGCGGGGTTGTTCGCGCTCGCGGGGTGCAAGTCGGCGGACCGGGACAACCCGGGAATCGGTCGCCGGCCCGATCCGCTGATGGCCCGCGAAGGGCGCCTGATCCCGCAGCAGAACCTGCCCGTCCCTGAGCGCGGGATCGGCTCGAAGGGCAAGCTCGATCCGCTCACCGCGCCGGTTGGTGGGCGCGGCGACAAGGTGGGCTACACCGACGATCCAGAGCGGTTCAAGGGAACGGTGCTTCCCGGCGAACGGTCCACCCCGGCGGCGCTCGCGGGCCGCATCCGCGACGGCGACGAATTGAAGATCGAGTCGCCCGGTGTGAAGCTCCAGCCGACCGCCGGGGTGCTCCCGGAGGACGCGGGGCAAGGGGTGTCGGGGCTGTTCGATCAGCTTGAGAAGATGGGTGTGAAGCGCGCGGACCGAACCCTTGAGCGCGAGGACGGGAAGTACGTGTTCCGGGCATCGGTGCCGCTCACCGCGGAAGGCGCCCGGCGCCAGTACAGCGGGGCGGGCGACACCCCGTATGAGGCGGTCAAGCAGGTCGTGGATCAACTCGCGGAGCGCAAGTAGAAACAGTAAAGCCCCCGGCGCAAGTCGAGGGGCCGTTCAAGCACCTCCGGAGTTACTTCGTCTCGATTTTCGCCAGCGCCGTTTGTGCCGTCGGCCACACAAGCGGGTCGCGCAGCAGCTCCTTCAGCTTGCGCACCGCCGGCAGGGCCGCCGGGCCGATTCGCCCGAGCGCCTCGGCCGCCGGGATGCGCACCTCGGAATCCGGATCGTCGAGCAACCGGGCCAGTTGCGGGACCGCGTCTTTCGCGTCCGCGCCCAGCTTACCCAGCGCGGCGGCGCCGGCCGCGCGCGCGGCCGGTCCGGGTTCTTTGAGCAGGTTGAGCAGAGCGGGCAAATCGGCTTTGGTCGGGCCGGTGACCAAAATCGCTTCAGACGCACTTGCTCGGACCGCCGGGTTGCGGTCGCTCAGCCCCGCGCGGACCACTGGCCCGGCCTTGCTCACATCGCCATCCACCGCCGCGAGCGCCACTTTGGCCCAGAACGCTAACCCGGCTTGCGGGTGGGTCGTCATCGCTTCGAGTTCCGCGCGCACCGGTTTGGCCTTCGTTCCGGCAACCGCGAGCGCCCGGAGCGCGGCAACGCGCGCGCCATTTCGGCTATCGCCCTTCGCCATTTTCATGAGTGTGCTGAGGGCACCCGCCGAGAGCGGGTTGAGCTGACTCATTGCGGTGGCCGCGGCGGCACGGATGGCGGTTTCGGCGTTCTGGGTCGCTTTCACGAGCCCGGCGGTGACTTCGGGTGAGCTGGGGTCTACCACCACGAGCGCCGCGACAACGTTCAGCCGGAGCTGGAGGGGGAAATTCGTGTCCTCGATAACGGATAGCAGAGCCGGGAGCGCGGGCTTCGCCCCGACCCCCATCGCGAGCAGCGCGTTCACGAACTGGTCGCGCACGCCGGGGTCTTTTTCGTTCGGGAGCGCTTTACCGAGTGCGTCCGCTGCGGGCGCCCCGGCGGGGCCGAACCGCACGAGCACGCGCGCCGCCTGGTTCCGAATGACCCGCTCTTCGTCGGTCGCGAGCCGGCCGATTTCCTCTGCGTGTTTCGTGCCCGTTGCGAGCGGAAGGGTGGCGATCAATTCGAGTGCGGCGTTGCGGGCGAACGTGTCCGGGTTCGTGAGTTTCGAGAGCGCCTCCGGAACCAGTGTTGCGGCCGGGGGGCCGGCCCGCCCGATCGCCTGGATGCCCAGCGCGGCGATGCCGCGCGCGTCCGAATCCAGCGCGCGCTTCAAGAGCGCGAGCGCGTCGTCTGTTGATTCGCCCATTCGGAGCAGGGTACACGCGGCCTCCAGCGCGTTGTCTGCGATTTGGTCCTGGAGCACTTTCTTGACCGAGGCGGCAGCGGGCTTGGCCACCGGGCCGAGGTCGCCGAGGGTCCGGAGGGCGTAATACCGGAACAAGGGGTCGGGTTCGTCGAGCAGCTTTGCGGTCGGCGCGACCGCGGGCTCGCCGATCCGCCCGAGCGCCCCCCAGGCGGAAATTTCGGGGCCGAACTCTTCCGCGCGCGGGTTCGCGGGGTCGCGGTCCTTGTATGCGGCCTTGAGGAGCGCGACGAGTGCGGGCACCGCGGGCGCTGCGTCCGGTCCCATCAGGGCGAGCGCGTCGCCCGCGGCGCGTTGAATGTTCGGGTTGCTGCTCTTCAGTGCCGCTCCGAGCGGCTCGGCGGCGCCTTTGGGGAGCGCGGTCAGGGTGCTTACGAGTTCGCCCGCGAGGCGCGCGGTTTCTTCGTCCTCGTGTGTCATCAGTTTGGCGAGCGCGACGGGGTCGGCGATGCCGGTGAGCCTGAGCGCATCGAACGCGGCGGCCCGGACGTTCGCGTCCGGGTCGGTGCAGAGCTTCTGAACGTCGGGTGCGAGCGCCTGTGACATGGGTCCCAGTTGCCCGATCGTGTACGCGGAGTGCTCGCGCACCGCGGGCGAAGGGTCCGTCAGCCCCTCGCGCAGGATGGGGAGCCCTTTTTCTTTGAGGAGCGCTTCGCCCTTTGGGCCGGACTTGAGGAGCGCGCGGGCCGCCGCTTCACGGGTGCTGTTGATCTGGTTCGCGCGCGTGTGCCCGGACCCGTTGGTGCCCTTGTCTT
>DASWYH010000884.1:0-12764 GCA_036405095.1 Gemmata sp.
TCCACCCGGTCCCGAACTGGCTGCCCGCGGTGTTCACCACCTGGGCCACGTCGCTGCGCACCCACTGCGGGGTGCCCGGAACCCGGTCTCCGTTCCCGTCCACGACCGTGACCGTGAGGGTCCACGGGTACGCCCCGGTCGGCAGCGCCGCGTCCGGCTGGACCGCGATCACCTGCTCGGTCGCCGGGTCCGAGAGCAGATTAAAAAGCTCGACCTTTGCCGTGGCGCTGAGCCCGGAGAGTTCGGCTCGCAGCCGGTAGCCCTGGTTCCGGGCGGGGCCCGCAAGTGGGACCCGGGCCTCGATCACCGGGCGCGGGTTCACGGTGGCCGAGTTGTACACCAGGTGCGGGTCCCGGCCCACCCCGGTGCCGGGGCTCCGGTCCAGGTCCAGGGCGTGCCACAGGCGCACCGCCCCGGTGTTCACCGACATCTCGCCCGAAGGCCCGGCGGGAACCCAGGTGGCGTTGTCCACCTCATCGCGCCGCTGGTACGCCTGGAACCCGACCACCGGAACCGTGAACGCCGAGAGCAGCGTGGCCGCGCGGAACACCCCGTCGGCCGGTTCCGCCTCGGTGCTGCTCACCAGCACCGACACCTGGTACTCCCCGGGCGCGGTGTAGCTGTGCCCGATCGCGCTCCGCACCTCGAACCGCGTCGGGTCGATCGGGTCCGCGGTTACGAACCCGGGCGCGCGGGTGCCATCGCCCCAATCAATGGACGCCTCGTGTGTGACCCCCGCCGGTCCCGGAACCGGGTCGGCGAACGTCAGCACGAGGGTCATCGGTAGGGACACGTCGGTCGGGAACCCCGGGAGCGCGGACAGCGGCGCCTCCGCCGCCCGCACGGCCCAGGTGCCGCTGCCCGCCGCCTCGCCCTGGACCACCTCGGTCCAGGGGTAATACGTCTCCGGGGCCAGATACCCGGGCGCGTCGGCGGCGCCCGGCGCCGGCGCGGTGCCCCGCGCGGACACCGTGTAGTAGCCCACCAGCCCGTCGTTGTCGGTGTACTGGTCGGTCCCCAGGAGGCCCTGCGCCTCCCCAGCGAACGTGACCTGGGTCAGCGCGGTCAACTCGTCGGTCCCGTTCCACGCCATCCACCCGCGCACGTCGTCGAGCGCGTCGGCCGACTCGACCCGGGCCACCCCGAGTTCCCGGGCGTCGGCGCCGGCCCCCTGGGCCTGGTCCGCGATGGTAACGAGGGTCCGCACCTCCCACGGCTGCCACGGGCTGCGCGCGTCCCACACGCGGGCAACGGCCAGGTACGCACCGGGCTCGTTGTACCCGTGGTCCCCGCCCAACCAGAAGCGCCCGGCCGAGCCGTACACCGTGCCTTCGGAGGTGCCCCCGTCGCCCCAAGAGATCCACGCCTTGTAGCCGGCCGCGGCCACGTCCCCGGGGTCCGCACTGACGAGCCCGGCCAGCACGAATTCACCATCGCCCGGCGCGCCCGGGGCGCGTTCGATCGCCGCCGGGGCGAGCGGATCCCGCTCGACGGGCCGGTCGTCCACGAGGGCGGTCGTCCCGACAACCGCGAGCGGGCCGCTGTCGTCCCGAATGGTGACCGTGACCCCATAGCTCCCGGGCTCGCGGAACGTGCCCGCCGGAGCCAGAACGGAGACGTACCCGCCCCCCACTACGAGAACCGCGTCGTCGGGTTCCGATCCGTCGTCCCAGTCGATCGTCGCTGACAGGGTGCCGGGGCTCGGGGGCGCCACGAAGGACGCTACCAGGGTCCCGAGTCGCGAGCCCTGCTCGGTCCCGTACACGGGACTGGTGGTGAGCCCCAACAGCCCCGAGGGGGGCGGGTCCGCAACGGTGACCGGGACGTCGGTGAGCGAGACGAAATCGCCGCCGGCCTCCATTGTCCGGGTCGAATCGCGTACGACCACCCGCGCCCTGTAGTTCCCGGGCAGCGGGTAGTACGCATAGCTCGGGATCAGCACCCGGAGGCCCGATCCCGCCCAGTTGGGCACCAACTTGGCGTCGAGTGGCCCCCCCCCGTTCCCCAAGAACACCTCGGCCGAGTACCGGTCCTCCGGTCCCGGAGGCACCTCCAGATTTGCAACGGGGGTCCACAGGGGATCGGAAGGCGACAAAGTGAGTTCGAACCCGGGGAGCGGTTCACCGGCGACCGTGTTCAGAGGGATCGGGGCGAGGACCGGACCGGAACCCGGCGCGACGACCGCCGTCAGGTGAGTGACCACGTCGCGCGAGTAAACGACCTCGGTGTCCGGATCATTCGGTACGAAGTGGTAGTTGGCCGTTACGGTCACGGTGACCGGGAACACGCCGCCGACGGTGAACGTGTGCGCGGCCCGGACCTGGAAGGTCCCGGTACCGGTCGTGACAACGGTGGCCGCTCCGGGCTCGGACCCGTCGCCCCAGTCGACGGAGGCGGTGTAGTTCGCGGCGGTGTGGTCCTGGTCGGCATCGGTGAACGTCGCGAGCACGCTCTCGGTGATCGGCTGATCGGTGGTACCGGTGACCGGCGCGCCGGGGGCGATATGGGTGTCGCTGTAAACGATCTGGGAGTCGTCGTCGTGGATCACGATCCCGGCCTGGTTCTGTTCGCCGACCGTGTACGGGGTCGGAGGGGCGCCAGACCCGCTACTGAGGAACACGCTCCGGAGCATCTCCGGCCACCCGAGCTTCACCTGGCCGCTCCCGGACCCACCCGATCCGGCGTCTGTTAACCCCGCGTCGATGCCACCGATGTGCGAACCGGCGCCGAGGTGAACGAGGAACGTGTCTAAGGTCGTGTACGTGAACCCCGGTACGGCTCCGAACCTGACCTCGTAATCGCCGTCCGCCAAGCCGGTGAACGAGTAATGGCCACCGGAGAAGGTCCAGGCCGTCTGGAGCAGCGGTCCCCCGCTGCCGGCCCACAGTTCCACCGTAACCCCGTCTTTGCCCGGCTCGGTCGAGGGGTCCCACACCCCGTCCGGGGTCGTATCGTACCACACCATGTCGCCGATCGAGCCCGAGCCAACTCCCGTCCCCGTTCCCGTGCCGCTCCCTGCACCCGTTCCCGTGCCGATGCCGGTTTCGCTCCCGGTGCCCGGCCCACATCCCTCGCCGGTCCCGATACCGGTGCCTTCGCCGGTCCCACACCCGGTGCCCGTACCAATGCCGGTTTCACTCCCGGTGCCCGGCCCACACCCCTCGCCGGTCCCGATACCGGTTTCGCTCCCGATACCGGTCCCGCACCCGGTACCCGTGCCTATTTCACTCCCCGAACCGGTGCCGGTGCCTGTACCGACCGCGTGCAACCCGGCGTCGATGTGGGTGAGATTATCCCCGGCGCCGAGCGGTAACGTTTTGGTGCGCCCGGTGGTCGGGTCGGCATCGTTATTGATCGTTAGGTCCGAGCCCTCTGTCGCGGGGCTGAACGCGTACCCAATGGTGCTGAAGAACTCCACCACGTAGGGACCGGACGCGAGGCCCGCGAACGCGTAGTACCCGCTCCAATCGGTGGTGGTGCTGCTCACCACGGACCCGTTCCCGTCCAGGAGCTGTACCGTCATCCCGTACAGCCAGCCCTCGGGCGTTTGCCAGAAACCGTCCCCGTCGTCGTCCCACACCAGCCCGCTAATGCTCCCAACACCCGCCCCCGTGCCCGAACCCGTCCCGCACCCGGTACCCGTTCCGGTCCCAGTGTCCGTTCCGGTATCGGTTACGGTGATCGTGAACGTCTGCGGGGGCGACTCGTTGGTGCCGCCGTCGGCGGTCCCGCCATCGTCCGTGAGGCGAACGGTCACGGTTGCCGTACCGGTCATGCCAGCGGCGGGCGTGTAGGTCAGGGTGCCCGACACATCGACCGCAGGCGCCTCGCTGAACAAGCCCGAGTTGCCGCTGGATACGCTGAACGTCAGCGCTTGCCACGCCTCGTCCGGCGGTCCGGCCGAGATGTTCGTCGCCCACCCGGGCACCGTTTGCGGACCGGCCCCCGTCGCCACCGATTGGTAAGCTCCTGGGGTAAAGACCGGCGCGTCGTTCACCGGGTTCACGGTCACGGTCACGGTCGCGGACGCGGACCCGCCCCGGCCATCGGAGACCGTGTAAGTGAACGTGTCGGTGCCGTTGAAGTTGGCGTTCGGCACGTACAGCACGTGCCCCCACAGGAGCACCGCGGACCCGTACTTCGCCGCCCCGATGCCGGTCACCGTCAGCGGGTCGGCGTCCGGGTCCGTGTCGCCCGCGCGCACATCCACCCAGGCGGACCGGTCCTCGTAGAGCGTGACGGTGTCGGGGCTCGCGAGCGGGTCCCGGTTCGGTCCGCGGACCGTCACGGTCGCGGTCGCGGTCCCGCCCTTACCGTCGGAGACTGTGTACTCGAACTGGGCCGGCCCCGTAAAATCGGCCGGCGCCGTGAACACGAGGCCCTTGCCGTCTCCGGAAACGGTGACCGGGGTGCCACCGCCCGCGGGCTGGGTGAAGGCGGTGATCGTGAGCGGGTCGGCGTCCGGGTCCGAGTCGTTGTTCAGTACCGCGACCGTGACGTCCGACCCCGGCACGACCTCGGCACTGTCCGGGACTGCCGCCGGGCTCTTGTTTGGCGTGACCGGGACGAAACCGGCATCAACCGCAACTAGCGACTGGCCCGAGGTCAGCGACAGGCTCACGGTGCCGCCGGGGCTTCCCGCGGTGGCGACACTCACATCACTATCGGTAGCATCATCGCCTCTGTCCTGCTTCGTGAACGTTTGGCCCGCTGGGGCGCTCACGACCAGTGCGTACCCCCCCGGGCGCACCTCGAACGTGTACCGCCCGGCGGTATCGGTCTTGGTCGACACCGTGGCCCCTGCGCCCTGGAGCTCCACCACCACATCGGGGCGCCCGACCTCGCCGGAGTCCTGTTGACCGTTCGGGTTCGTGTCATCCCACACGAACCCGTTTACGGTGACCGGGCGGTACGCGCCGATGTCGGCTTCCACGGCCTCCCCCGACTCGGGAGACACCACGAGATCGCTCGAAATGAACTGCCACCCGGTTCCCTCGAAGTACACGAAGTACGTGCTCGGCTTGAGGCCGGGAAACTGGTACGAGCCGTCCGGACCGGTCACGATCGGCTCGACGTCCACAGGTTCGCCGGCCACGTCCCAGAGGGACACCCGGACCCCGGCGACCGGTCCCTCGCCGCTCTGGCGGCTCCCGTTACCGTTCACGTCCTCCCACACCACCCCCTGAACCGCGGCGGACTTGTACACGCCCGCGTCCAGACCCGTGTTCCCCTTGCCGTCGGCCAGCGTGAAGGTCGCGGAGCCGCCCGCGGGCGTACTGAACTGGTAGCCCGTTGCGTCGTCCTTGGAAAAGGTGACCCGATAGTTTCCGTCGGATACCGCAGTGAACTGGTAGTACCCCCCGTCCGCCGTAATCCGGGTGCCCTCCTGGGTCCAGCCGCCCGCGCCGTCACTCTTCTCCAGGGTCGCGGTCCACCCGTCCTGTCCCGGTTCGTCCGCGTCCTGGACCCCGTCCGCGTTCGCATCGAGCCACACCCGATCCCCGACCGCGACCACCAGCCCGGCGTCCAGGTCGGACCTGGGGGTGCCCTCGGTCACGGTGAACGCCGCGGTGAGCCCATCGGGAGCGGCGTCGCTGTCCGTGAACGGCAGGTTCTTCGCGAATTGGGTGAACGCATAACCCTCCGGGGCGCGAAAGGACAGCTTGTACTCCCCCGGGGCCACGTCCGCGAACTGGTACCCGCCCCCGGCATCGGTAACGGTCCATGCGATCGGGAGCCACAACTCGAACGCCTCGTCCCAGCCCACCAGCGCGACTTCGACCCCCGCAACGCCGCCCTCGCCGCCGTCCTGGGTCCCGTTACCGTTGGCGTCCAGCCACACCCGGTCGCCGAGTGTCGCGGTCCGATACAGACCGGCGTCGACGTGCGCGACCGCTTTCCCCGAAGCGACCGTGACCCAATCGGTCTCGCCCGCGCTGTCGGGATCGCTGTCGATGTTCCGGTCGGCACCGAGCTTCTGGGACGTGAACTCGTACTCCGATCCGGCGGGCGGGATGAACCGCACGTAGTACTTACCCGGCGCGAGCCCGGTGAACTCGTACCACCCGTTGCCATCGGTTGTGGTCGCGTCTTCGAGTTCCAGGTCCGTGGCCCGGATCAGCTCGACCCCCGCACCGGGCACGAGCGGTTCGGCCTCGACGGCCCCGGTCGCCGGATCGTCTTCGGCCCGCTGGCCATTGCCATCAAGGTCCTCCCAGACCAGCCCCAAAATGGAGGTCCCCAGGTACAGCCCGGCATCGAGCCCCGTGCGGGCCGTTCCCGCCGGCACCGCGATGACCCCGTTCTCGTCGGCGTCGCTGTCCCGGAGCGGATCGTCCCCCTGCCCGGCGGCGGTGAACGCGTACGTTGAGCCGGGCTTGGTCACGGTGATCGTGTAGGTCCCGGTGGGCACCGTGTCGAACCGGTAGCGCCCGTCCGGACCGGTCTCGGTCGCCAGCGTTGTCCCGTCCGCCTCCAGCGACACGGTGACCCCGACGAGCCCCGGTTCGAGCTCGTCCGTGTCCTCCGTGTCGGGGTCATCGAACTGCTGAACCCCGTCCCCGTTCCAGTCCTCCCACACCCGCCCCCCGATCCCGCGCACGACCCCGGTGTCGTACCGGTCCCGGACCCCGGATCGGAGCGTAAACGACACCCGGCCGTTTCCGTCGGCGTCGCTGTCCGTTTCGGCGGGACCCTTCTTCGGTAACGTGAACGTGTCCGCCTCGGAGCCGAACTGGAGCTTGTACTCACCCGGGGTGAGGTTCGAGAACGTGTACGCACCCCCGGTTCCGGGCCGCTCCTCCACCAGTTCCCCGGTCTTGTCGTACAGTCGCACGGTGAGGGCCGCTGGCTCCTCGGAATCGGACCGCTGCCCGTTCCCGTCGGCGTCGACCCACATTCGCCCGCTCACCTGGGCGAGTTCGAAGAACCCGGCGTCGATCCCGTCGTTCCCGCCCCCGGCGGCAACCGTGAACGGCTCGGTCTCGCCGGTGTACGGGTCCGCGTCGCTGTCGCGATCGTCGGCCGTCTGGTCCATCAAGGTGAACAGGAACGCGCCCGCGGGCGGGGCGAACCGTACCGTGTACGTGCCCGGCTCCACGTCATCGAACGTGTACCGCCCGGTCTCGTCGGTGGCGGTCGTGCGCTCCTCGTACGGGAGTACCAGGGTCACGGTAACATTCGCCAGGGCCGGCTCGTCGGAGTCCCGGGCCCCGTCCCCGTTGAGGTCGTGCCACGCGCGCCCGGTCACCCGGCCCGGGAGCGGGACCAGCTCGATCCATACGGACTCCGGCCCCTCCAGCCCGAGGTCGTCGCGGGGCGTGACTGTCAGCACCACCGACGCTTGGCCCGCGGGGATGACGATCGAGTCTTCATCCCCGGACAGGTCGTAATCCACCCCCGCGCCGGTCGCGGTGCTCTTGCTCATCACCCGGTAGTAGACGGTCAGCGGTTGGTCCGTCGGACCGGTGCGCCGCACTTCGAACGCCGCGGTGCCGCCGGCTTCCAGCGCGTTCCCGTCGACCGCCCGGATCGTCACCACCGGGTCGGTCCCGGTGCCGCTTGCGCTTCCGCCCCCGGGCGACCCGGTGCCGGTCCCGTTCGTCGGGGCCAGCGAGCGGTTGTCGGCGATGAGTACGCTTGCGGTGCTCAACCGGTCGATCGAGTAACTTGGGTCCGGGGTCAGATCCAACCCGACCGTTTCTCCCGCCTGCTCGGGGTCACTTTCCGGCTCGGCGAGATCGTCATCGACGGGCCGTACGGTGAGCACGACGGTGCGGAACCCGGCCGGGATCAGGGCGCTCCCAATTACCGTGTCGGAACTTGCGTCGTATTCCAGTTCCAGGGTCGCGTTCGAACTCAGCCCGTAGTCCGCCTCGTCGGTTGCGCCGTGGGCCGTGGCCCACACGTCACTGGTTGCGGTTCCGGATAGCGCGAAGTGGACCCGGAGCGGCTGACTGGTTGGTCCGACCCGTTGGATCCGGAACTGACCGGTGCTCCCGCCCAGTTCCGACGCAGTCGGATCGGCCGCCACCACGAGAACCAGCGGAACGGTGCTCTCGGGTGCCCCGATGGCGCCTGATGACGACCCGCCTCCGGTGCCGCTTCCACTACCGGTACCGGTACCACTCCCGTACCCGCCCCCGGTCCCACTCCCGTATCCGCCCTCGCTCCCGCCCCCGGTCCCACTCCCGTATCCGCCCTCGCTTCCACTGCCGAACGCGCTCACGTCCCCTCCGCTGGGCACAACCGCCGCCCCGCGCATTCCAGCCGGTAGCGGGTTCGGGTCGAGGAGCAGGGACGGGGTCGCCGGGTACACCGGCGACTCGCCCGGCGAGAACCCGGCGGACCCGGTTCCGCTCACGGTCGAACCGCCCGCATCTGGGTTCGAATCGAGGAACCCGAGCCCCGAGCCGGAAACCCCGGCGGCTGGCAGGAACAAGTCGTCCCACCCGCTCACGGTCAGACTGGCCAGTTCGCCGGGCGGCGGTCCGACGGGTGCGGTTTCTTCGGGTTCGGTAACGGGATCGAGAACGGTCGGATCGAGATCCGAGGGCACCCACCGGGTGAGCGGCTCGGGCGGGTCGCCGACCGTGGCTTGGGAGGTGCTGGTGCCCGGTGGCGCCGAGAGCAGGGCGAGGTCGCCGACCGCCAGCGCCATGCCCTCAATGGGGTCGGTGAATTGATACCCGAGCGCGGCCAGGGCGAGCCCGCCGGTCAGTTGCCCGGTGTGGTCCCGGGACTCCATCGGGGCCAGCATCAGCCGGGTGCGGTGCTCGGCCCCGGCCCGGGAGCGGCGCGCGTTGCGCCCGAGGAGTCGGTTCACGACAGCGTGGAACGCACGCGCGGCGCGCGTGAGCAAGCGGGCGAACAGCCGGCGCATGCGGACATCCTGTGGTGGGCGGCCCGTTCGTCCGACACGTTGACGACCGGCGCGCGATCCGGGAATGAGGGATTTCACCCACCCCAATACACCCCGTCAAGTGATTTTGGCATGTTTGTCTACCGTATACGCGAACGGTCGCACGTAAAGCATTGGTAACATCTCGTTTAGGAGTGAAATGTAATTTTGAGGTTGGGTTCAAAACATAAGAGCCGTAGCCGTTCTGCCGGGTCGGGAACCCACGCTCCCGCCTCCGGCGGCCCCGACCGAGTCCTGGAACGGGCGACCCGAGCCGAGCTGCCCGGAATGCCGGTGTGTGGGTGAGTCGGCCATTCAACCAACGGGTGAGGCTGTGACCAAGACGCCGGACCGTGCCCCGGCTGGGGTTATGACGTGGTTCATGAGGCGGGCACCCGCCAACTCACATCGGCGCTTGCATCTGATTGCAATGCGCGGTTGAATAGCTTCCCGTTTTGGTGAAATTTCACCGAATCGCTGTGCGCGTTCAATCGCCGCCACGCGCACGACCTCAAAATTCCGCGTCGCGAGCACTCGTCTGTCGTGTTGCCCCAATGGATAAGAAATCGCTCAGCGAGCGCGACATCTGCACGAAATTCATCACCCCCGCCGTTCAGCAGGCCGGGTGGGATATTCTCACCCAGGTGCGCGAAGAGGTCGGTTTCACCAAGGGGCGGATCATCGTCCGCGGGAAGCTCGTCACGCGGGGGAAGGCGAAGCGCGCCGACTACGTCCTCTATTACAAGCCGAACGTGCCGCTCGCGCTCATCGAGGCGAAGGACAACAATCACGGCGTCGGCGAAGGCATGCAGCAGGCGCTGGAATACGCGACCACGCTCAACATCCCCTTCGTTTTCTCGTCCAACGGCGACGGCTTCGTGTTCCACGACCGCACCGGCACCGCGGCCGAGATGGAAACGAACCTCGCACCGGGCGATTTCCCTTCGCCGCAAGAACTGTGGGCGCGGTACCGGGCGTGGAAAGGGCTGGACACCGCCGCGGAAGCGCTCGTCCTCCAGGACTATTTCGACGACGGCAGCGGCAAGGAGCCGCGGTACTACCAGCGGGTCGCCATCAACCGCACCATCGAGGCCATCGCGAAGGGGCAGAACCGCGTCCTCTTGGTGATGGCAACCGGCACCGGGAAGACGTACACCGCGTTCCAGATCATCTGGCGGCTCTGGAAAGCCGGGCGGAAGAAGCGCATCCTGTTCCTCGCCGACCGCAACGTGCTCATCGACCAAACGATGGTGAACGACTTCCGCCCGTTCGGCGCCGCGATGGCCAAGCTCAGCACCGGCACCAAGACCATCGAGCGCGAGGACGGAACCGAAATCGAACTGCCCCTCGCGATCGACAAGAAACGGCGCATCGACACCGCGTACGAAATCTACCTCGGTCTCTACCAGGCGATCACCGGCCCCGAGGACGCGCAGAAGCTCTACCGCGAGTTCTCGCCCGGCTTCTTCGACCTCATCGTGATCGACGAGTGCCACCGCGGCAGCGCCGACGAGGACTCTGCGTGGCGCGAGATCCTCGACTACTTCTCCACCGCGACCCAGATCGGCATGACCGCGACCCCGAAGGAGACGGAGTACGTCTCGAACATCGCGTACTTCGGCGAGCCGCTTTACTCCTACTCCCTGAAGGAAGGGATTCAGGACGGGTTCCTCGCGCCCTACAAGGTGGTGAAAGTCACCCTCAGCGTTGACGCCGACGAGTTCCGCCCGACGAAGGGTCAAAAGGACCTGCGCGGGCAAGTCATCGAGGACCGCGTTTACAACCAGAAGGATTTCGACCGCGCGCTCGTCATCGACGAGCGGACCAAGGGGGTTGCGCGCCGCATCACCGAGTACCTCAAAGCGAGCGGCGACCGGATGCAGAAGACCATCGTCTTCTGTGTCGATACCGACCACGCGGCCCGGATGCGCCAGGCGCTCGTGAACGAGAACCAGGACCTTGTCGCCCAGAACCCGCGGTACGTGATGCGGATCACCGGCAACGACGCCGAGGGCCAGGCCCAGCTCGGGAACTTCATCGACCCGGAGGCGAAGCACCCCGTCATCGTCACCACCTCGCGGTTGCTCTCGACGGGCGTGGACGCCCAGACCTGCCGGCTCATCGTGATCGACCGTGACATCGGTTCCATGACCGAGTTCAAGCAGATCGTCGGCCGGGGCACCCGCGTCCACGAAGACACCAAGAAGTTCTTCTTCACCCTGCTCGATTTCCGCCGCGCGTCGAACCAGTTCGCGGACCCCAAGTTCGACGGCCCGCCGGTGCAGATCTACGAGCCGGCGGAAGACGAGCCCGTGACCCCGCCGGACGAGCCCCCCGTAACGGGCGAAGGCGACGACCCCATTCCGCCGGAGCCGGGCGCGGACGAAGAGGTGCTCGACAACCCGCCGCCCGCCGGCCCGTTACCGCCCCCAGTGCCGCCGCGCCCGAAGTACTACATCAAGGGCCGACCGGTCTTCGTGGCGACCGAGCACATCGAGTACCTCGACGACCAGGGGAAGCTCATTACCGAGACCCTGCTCGATTACACCCGGAAGGCGATTCGGAACCGGTTCGCGAGCCTGGACGAGTTTCTCGCCGTCTGGAACGCCACGCTCCGCAAGCAAGCGGTGATCGAGGAGCTTGAGGGCGAGGGGCTGCTCCTCGGGCCGGTGCTCGACGAGGTGGGCAAGGGGCTGGACCCGTTCGACCTCATCTGCCACGTCGCGTTCGACCGGCCCACTCTGACGCGAAAGGAGCGGGCCGCGCACGTTCGTGAGGCCGACGGGTTCGCGAAATACGGGGCGAAGGCCCGCGGCGTGCTTGAAGCGCTGCTGGCCAAGTACGAAAACGAAGGCGTGACCGCGCTCGACGACCTCCGCGTCCTGAAGATCGCGCCGTTCGACGCGATGGGCACGCCGCTCGAACTGCTCACCACCTTCGGCGGGCGCGAGGGCTTCGAGGGCGCGGTGCGCGAGATGCAGGCCGCCCTTTACCAACCGCAAAAGTGAACCCCCTCCCATGTCGGCACGGAACGCGGTCAAGACGATCCAGGACATCATGCGCCAGGACGTGGGCGTGGACGGGGACGCCCAGCGCATCAGCCAGCTCTGCTGGATGTTCTTTCTCAAGATGTTCGACGACCTGGACAAGGAACTCGAAGTCACGCGGGACGACCACACGTCGCCGATCCCGGCGAAGTTCCAGTGGCGAACGTGGGCCGCCAACCCGGAAGGCATGACCGGCGAGCCGCTCACCAACTTCATCAACGACGAACTGTTCCCGGCGCTGAAGGGGCTGCCCGGCGACCCGAAGGACGGGCGCCGAAAGGTCGTCCGCACCGTGTTCGAGGACGCCTACAACTACATGAAGTCCGGCCAGTTGATCCGGCAGGTCGTCAACAAGATCAACACGATCGACTTCAACAACCTCGCCGAGCGCCGGCACTTCGGCGACATCTACGAGCAGATCCTGAACGACCTCCAGAGCGCCGGGAACGCGGGCGAGTACTACACCCCGCGGGCCGTAACCGCGTTCATGGTGGACCGGATCGACCCGCGGCCCGGCGAGATCCTCCTCGACCCGGCGTGCGGCACCGGCGGGTTCCTCACCTGCGCGCTGCGGCACATGCGCGACCGCTATGTGAAGAAGCCCGAGGACGGGCCGAAGATGATCCGGGGGCTGCGGGCCGTTGAAAAGAAGCAACTGCCGCACATGCTCTGCGTCACGAACATGTTGCTCCACGGCGTCGAGGACCCCAGCTTCGTGCGGCACGACAACACGCTCGCGAAGCCCTACGTCAGCTACGGCCAGTCCGATCGCGTGGATATCATCCTCACCAACCCGCCGTTCGGCGGGCGCGAGGAGG
>DASWYH010000885.1:0-2173 GCA_036405095.1 Gemmata sp.
TGGTCGTAGAGCTGCCCGACCGCTTGGAGCCGCTGGTGGATGGTCGTGAGGCCCTCGACCAACCGGTTCCCGTTGTCCTCCAGTTGCTTGGCGAGTTTGGCCCCGAACTCCCTGATGGGGTCGGCCGCGCCGCTCAACAACTTGTCGGAGAACTTCGTCGCGTCCGTGCGGATTTCGTCGGTCACGCCGCCGATGCCGCGCCCACCCGACTGGGCATCGTTGAGCCCGCCAATCACGCTCGCCACGGACTTCTGGACGCTCTCCGGCGCATCCTTGGCGCGGGCATACCCGAGGTTCCGGTAGATGCCGTCGGACACCCGCTGGGTGATGTTGTTCTCGCTCAGGTCCTTGCCGCCAGCGACGGAAGCCAAGACACCCGGGAGCGCCCGCGCGACCGCGTCCGTGCCAGCGCCGGAGTCCCGGAGCTTGGCCCCGTACTCGCCGGTCGCTGCGGCCACGATGTCGAGCGGCTTCAGGGCGCCACCGTCGAGCCGCCCCAGACCCTCGTCCAGGCGCTCCGCGTGGGCCGAGACGCGGCTGGCCGTGATGTTCCCGTCGAGCACGTCCGTGAGGGCGCTCGCCCGCTGTTGCAGGCCGTAGAGCGAGTCCGCTGCCGCCTGAACGGACTGGAGCAGCCGCCCGAACGTGTTACTCTGCTGCTCACTCGCGGAGCGCGCGGCCTTGTTCTCGTCCTCGACGCGCTTCCGCTGCTGGGCGGTCACGAGCACCTTCTTGAACTCGTCCTCCACCTGCTTGACCGGCACCCCGCGCAGTTCGGCCGTGAGCCGGACGAACTCGTCGTTGATGCCCCCGGCGCCCTTGCGCAGTTCGGCGACGAGGTCGTCGGCTTTGGCGTTCGGGCTACGGCGCCCGAGCTGCTCGGCCTGCTTGTTGAGCCCCTGCACGAACTGGGGCACCAGCGGCCCCAGCTCCTTGCGGTTATTCGACCGGAGCGACTCCTGGTACTTATCGCTGTCAAACGCGTTCGCATCCCAGGTCGCGAACGTATACAGCCAGCTGTTCGACGAATCTTCCTTGGCCCGCTCCTTGGCCTTCGTCTGGTACTCCGTCAGGTTCGTGCGAAGTCCGGCCAGCGAAATCGAGTCGGGAATGCCGCTGGCGAACGCTGACAGCTTGTCGCCCAGCTCGGTCAGCGCGTTGTTAATCTTCGCCTGACGGATGTCATTCGCCGCGTCCTGAAGGGCCGTGTACAGACCCGCGGCCCCACCAACGACCGCGCCGGCCAAACCGCCGATGGCCGTACCGATGACCGGCACAACCGACCCAATGGCCGCACCCACGGCGGCACCGGTCGCGGCACCCGAGAGCGCCCCACCGATACCCTTGTTCGCCTTGAAGTCGGACGTGCCGGATGCCGTCTTGACCGCGAGTTCGGGGTCGCCCGCCTTCCGGTCGAACCGGTCCGCCAACAACGTGGCGCCGATACCGATGCCCGCCGCGGTGGCGCCCGCACCCGGCCGCTCCAACAGCCCGTCGAGCCGCTGGCCGAGGGCCGTGGGGGTGCTCAGCCGGTTCCGGATGCCCGACAGGCGGTCGCCGAGGGCCGACGAGAACCGGTAGCCGTACCCGCCCGCGCCCGGGGCGGAAATGCCCGCCCGGGTGGCCGCATCAACGGTCGTGGAGACCCCCAGGAGCTTGCCCGAGGCGTCCTTGGACACCTTGGCCAGCCCCTGCATCGCCCGCTCGACATCTTCGAGCGCCTTCTTGGCGCGCTCGTGGGCCGACATCTCCGGTTGGAGCCGGGCCAACAGGTTCTTCTGCGCCGAAACCAACTCGCGACGGACCTTGGCGTCCTCTTCGAGGCCGGCTTTGTCGCGGATGGCCTGCTTGGTGGTGTCGCTCAGGTTGGCGGCACCCCCGCGCTCCGCGATGCGGTCCGCGGTCGCCTTCTTGACCCGGTCGGCCAAGTCGCCGCCGACCAGTTGCCGCGACCCATCCGCGTTCTGCTGGAACTGGGCCAGCGTCACGTCCCGCGCGGTCCCCTGGGACAGCCGGCCGGTCGGGTCCGGCGACAGCAGGTCGATGCCGGCCTTCTTGTACTGCGCCTCCACGCTCGCGAACTGGGACGCACTCAGCCGCCCCCTCGCCTGCTGAAGCGCACGCTGGGCCAGAGCCGGGTTGGCCTTGAACTGCTCCAGCTGGTCCGGGTCGC
>DASWYH010000886.1:0-5093 GCA_036405095.1 Gemmata sp.
TGGAGCGGATCTTGATGATCTTGTACTTGCGGCCGTTCAGCCCCACCCGGGTCTGCGTGTAGAACACCGGCCCCGGCGAGGTGAGCTTCACCGCGAGCGCCGCGAGCCCGATCAGGACGAGCGCGAAGGGCAACACCGCGAGCGCCACCCCGTAGTCGAACGCGGTCTTGACCGCCGCGTACCACCCGAGATCGGCGGGGATGTCGAGGACCGTGTCCGCGGACAGGCGGTCGATCTCCGGCCACGGCAGGCGGTCATATGGCGCCGGGTTCGGCGGTGTCGGCGTTGGCGTCGGCACAGCGCTCATGTGGAGTCCGTTCTCCCGCGTCGAGGGCGAAATTTCCAACTGACCTTCGTCACACGTGGCGGCGGCGATTCACCGCCACATCATTTCGGATCGGGCGCGGCGGCCAGGGCGCGTTTCACTTCGGGCAGGAACTCGGTCAGGAACTCTTGGACCGGGTCGGTCCCGCGCCGCGGGGCCATCGGCTCGACGCGGACAACGTACAGCTTGTACAGCGCCGCTTTCAAGCCGAGTCGCGGGTTCGCGGAGGCTTCCCAGTCGCCGTCCGTGCCCCACATCCAACAGACCCGCAGCGGATCGCTCGGCGGGGCCTTTTTCTCGAACCGGGCCGACCAGTACGAGGTCGCCGCTTGACCGGGCGGCACGATCGTTTTCTTCTCGGGCTCGCCGGCCATCGCGAACCCGTTCCCGGCGTAACAGTACTCGGGGGTGTGCGCGCCGATCGGACCGGGCGGACCGCACAGGAGGAGTACGGTCACTTCCGCCCCGGTCTTTCCGTGCCGGTAAATTCGCTGAACGTATCCGGTGGCCTCGGCGACCCGAACCACCTTGTCGTCGAGCGGGATGTCCTGGCTGGTCCAGGCGCCGAACGTCTTGGGGACGCCGTCCAGTTTGGTCGCAGCGGCGCGCAGTTCCCGGGACGCGCCCCACCGGCCCGTCAGGAGCCCCTCGGCGATCGCCACCGCCGCGAGGCCGATCACGGCGAGCCCGATCATCAGCCCGCGGAGCCACGGGCGCTCCTTGCGGGACGAACGGCGGTGCGGGGGGGTACTCATGCCGGCAGCTGCTTCACGTAGTTGTAGCCGTAGGAGTACACGTCCTGCTTGATCCCGTTCACCACGGCCCCGACGAGCGGGATGTTCAACTGGTTCAGCTTCTCGGACGCCGTCATCACCTTCGGCAACTGGCTGATGTCCTGCATGATCGAGAACACCACCCCGTCCACGTGCTGCGCGATCAGCAGCGCGTCCGCGACCGGGAGCACCGGGCAGCTGTCCACGATCACGAAGTCGAACTGCCCGCGGAGCCGGTTGAACAACGTTTCCAGCGGGTGCCCTTGCGCGAGGGCGGCGATGGTCGCGTTCGAGCACTGGCCCGCCGGGATCACCCACAGGTTGGGGACCGCGGTCGACTGGACCGCGTCGCTCACGTCCACTTCCTGGCGGAGGATCTCGGAGACGCCCGGGGTCAGCGGCAGCTCGAACAGCTTCATAATGGACGGGTTGCGGAGGTCGCAGTCCACGATGAGGGTCCGCATCCCGGCGGTCGCCATGCTGGTCGCGAGCTGGCTCGCCAGCGAGGTCTTGCCCTCGCCCTGGGTCGCGCTCGTCACCATCACGATCTGCATGGACTGGGCCTTCGCGGTGTGCAGGAGCATGGTGCGGGTCGAGTTGATCGACTCGTTCAGCACGAACCGCCAGTTGGCCCCGCCGGCCTCGACCGCGGCCTGGAGGCTCGCGCGGTTCGGGAACGCGGGCACCGTACCGATGACCCGCATGCCGAGCTCGGTCACCACCTGGTCGACGCCGTCCACGCGGCGGGTGCGCCACTCCAGGAACGAAATCAGCAGGACCACACCGAGGAACGAGCCCAGGCCGCCGACCGAAGAGAGCGCGATCTTCTTGTTCTGGTTGTTGTTGGGGATCTTCTCGGCCTCGCCCCGGAGGCTGACCCGGGACCGGTCGCCCGAGAGCTGCAACTGGAACAGTTGCTGCTGCACCTTGGCATGGAACTCGCGCCGCGGCTCAAGGGCCTTGCGCATGCCCTCGATGTTGGCCCCGTGCCCGGCGGTATTTTCGATCGCCCGCTTGACCGCGTCGCGCTCCTTGCTGATGCCCACCCGCTCCTCTTGCTTGATCTCGATGTCCGTGTTCAGCTTGGCGAGCCGCTCCTGTTTTTCCGCGACCAGCTTCGCCCGGAGCCACACCTCGATTTCGGTCGTGGCGACCTTCTCCGCGGCGACCAGGTCCCGTTTCAACTTCTCGACCTTCTCGGCGAGCTCCTTGATGTACGCGTTCTCGGGGTTCGACTTCTTCAACTCGTCCCGGTAGAAATCGTCGAGCCTTTTCCACTCGTCCCGCGCCTTGACCACGCGCGGGTCGTTCGCGACCTTGAGTTCGATAATGGCCCGGTCCTTGTCGAGCGGGGCCTTCGGGTCGATCTCCTCGAGTTGCTTCTTGAGCACCTTCCGCTCGGCCTCCATCGCATCCAGGGTGCGGGTCGTGGTCACGAGCAGGCGCTCGGTTTCGCCGTGCCGGATGTGGAGCCACTGGAGCGGGCTGGCCGCGGCATCGGCCCCGGTCACGCCGTTGTTCCGGCTCACCATCTCGATCGCCTTCTCCTGGAGGACGATTTCCTGTTCCAGGTTCCCCAACCGCTTCTCCAGGCTCGTGATCTGGTCCTGGCGCCACTGGTTGTCGCGCGTGGTGGCCTCGCTGACGTACCGCTTGACGAGGTGATCGAGGAGCACCTTCATGTCGTCGAGGTTGTTGCCGGTGAGGGTCACCTCCAGGATATCGGGCGCCGCGTTCGTGACCTTGATCGAGTCCTCGAGCATCTGCACCGGGTCGTCGGACGCCTTGACCATGTCGAGGCTGGAGACGGCCGGGTCCGCGAGCACACGGGTGAACAGGTCGCGGGCCCGCAGCAGGTACGTTTGCTGGCGCCGGTACGGCTCGGAATCGTCCTGCCCCTTGTTCACCAGCTGGAGTTGCTGCGGGGCCACGTCCACGAGGGCGCGGGCCTGGTGCTTGCCGGGGGGCATCAGCAGCCAGGCGCTCACCGCGACGAGCGCGGCCACGAGCGCGCCGACGAAGGTGCTGAGCACCCAGCGGCGGCGGAACGCGTTCCACAGCCCGCTCGGGGTGGGCGTGCCGGCCACCGACGGGGCCGGTATGTTCGGCTGGTTCGTGTAATTGAACGGCGACACCGCCACGGGCGCAGGGACTCCGCTCGCTGTGGGGTACGGGGCGGGCGGGGTGCCCGCTGGCGGGTCACCGGCGGTCGGACGGGCCATCGTGTAGGTCTCCGGCGTTAAGGCTCGGACCGGTTCGCGCTCCTGCGAACCGCGTGGGGTGGCTCGGGCGTTACCCAGAGCCGGGACCAGGGCCGGTTGTTGCGCGGTCTGAGGAACCGGACCGCGCAACCGCCCCGTTCGAAAAATCTAGCACGCAACGTGCCGGGTATTACAGGCACCTTCGCGCGGTTCTTGCTCCCGAGAGCAAAACTTCTGATTTCCCATCAATTTCCGTGAGCCGTGCAGCGCGGCACCGGCTCCGATCGTGCGGCCCGAAGAACAGGCACCCGCGGCGAGGGCGCTAGCACCGGGTTACGCGCGCCAACCGGCGGCTACGGCAACATTGCTTCATCCCGTCACAGTGTAATCACTCCAACCCAGGATAGGAAAGGCCACCTGTCAAGCGGCGCGCGAAGATTTGCCCCCGATCACAGGACAGAGAAGACCGGTTGGGAGGGAAGGTTTTTGTTGGACCGGCGAACCGGGGAAGCCGATTAATCAGGCTAGCACGGGTGGGCCGGGAACCAGGGCGGTCCCGGGGACTCACAATGTTGGCACAATCCCCCGGATCGGAACAAGGAGAACAGATATGGCACACCGCCGCTTCTGGAGAGTGTGGGCAACCCTGGTCGCGCTCGCAACCGGGCTGGGCGGGGTCGGGTGTCAGTCGGCCGGCACCCTCCGGGCCGAACGCGAGTGCTGCAAGCCGCCAGACTTTAACTGTTGTAACATCCCCAACGTTCAGGTGCCCAAAGAGCTGAACAAGGTGAGCCTGCCGCCGTACATCGTCGAGACCCCGGACGTGCTCCAGATCGACGCGATCCGCGTGATCCCGCTGCCGCCGTACCGGTTGGAACCGCTCGACGTGCTGTACCTGAGCGCGACCGAGGATTTCGCCGGCGCCCCGCTCGCCGGGTTGTACCCGATCGACCCGGACGGCACCATCAACCTCGGCGCCCGGTACGGCGGCTCGATCCGGGTGATCGATATGACCACCGACGAGGCGCAAAAGGTGATCCAGGAAAAGGTGCGCACCCAAACGAAGACCGCCATCGTCACCGTGTCGCTGGCCCAGTCGCGCGGGGTCCAACAGATCAGCGGCCAGCACATCGTGCGCCCGGACGGCACCGTGAGCCTCGGCGGGTACGGCAGCGTGTATGTCGCGGGCCTGAGCCTCGCGCAGGTGAAGCAGGCGATCGAGGCGCACCTGTCGAAGTACCTGTACAAGCCGGAAGTGGCCGTGGACGTGTTCTCGTACAACAGCAAGTTCTACTACGTCATCACCGACTTCGCGGGGAACGGCGAGCAGGTGACGCGGCTCCCGCACACCGGGAACGAGACCGTGCTCGACGCGGTGTCGCTGATCGGCGGCCTGTCGGCGGTGTCGAGCAAGAAGCTGTGGGTCGCCCGCCCGGCCCCGACCGAGTGCGGCAACGATCAGATCCTGCCGGTGGACTGGTGCGGCATCACCCGCAAGGGGCAGGTGAAGACCAACTACCAGATCCTGCCGGGCGACCGGGTCTACATCCTGTCGCAGCCGCTCACGAAGTTCGACACCTACATGGCCCGCACCCTGTCGCCGGTCCAGCGGGCCCTCGGGGTGGCCCTGCTCGCCGGGAGCGTGAAGAACCAGTTCCGCAGCAACGGCGGCAACAACGGTAACGTCGGGATCGTGGCCCCGATCATCCCGTAAGACCCTCTGAGTGTCACAAAATCGCGAGCCGTCCGGGCGGAGCCTCCATCGGGAGCCCTTCGCCCGGACGGCTCGCGATT
>DASWYH010000887.1:0-2967 GCA_036405095.1 Gemmata sp.
TCACAAGCGACGCGCGAGACGCGGACACTCCTGACGGACCGGGGTCAGTGGGGGACGATTTGACGCCCCGGAGTGGCACACCGCTTGCGAACGGACCAATGGTCCATTTCCTGTTGGAAGTGGGCCATACCTTCCGCGGAGGCCAATCATGGCGGACCAGAAGAACCGAGGCGGACAGAAGCAGGGGAGTCAGAACCCGCAACACCCCGAGCAGGCGCAGGGAACGACCACGAACGGCACGGCCGAGCGCGAAGACAAAGACAAGCAGCAGGACCAGCGGAACAACCCGGACGACGCGCGGCGTGAACCGACCGATCAGCAACGGTAGGGCGCGCAGGCGGGGCCGGATTGCTCCGGCCCCGCCCGCCAACAACCACGTGTGGGCTCGGATGGACGGCTAATCTTGAGCGGGAATGACCACCGCGCCCCACGGGCTTTGACCGGCCTTAACGCGAGCGACCTCTTTTGCGCTCGCAACATCAATCACCGACACGTCGTTCGACGGCCCGTTCGCGACGAACAACTTCTTCCCGTCGGGTGTGAGTGCCAGGCCCCACGGCCGCGTTCCGACCGGAATCGTATTGAGTACCTTCCCGGTCGCAGGGGCGATGACGCACACGGTCCCGGCGCGGCCGGTGCTCACGAACAGCTTCTTTCCGTCCGCGCTCACGAGAACGCTCATCGGGCGCGCGCCCTCCGGGAGCTTGACAGTGCGTTCGATCTTGTAAGTTTTCGTGTCGACAACCGCGACCGTGCCGGCGCTCTCGGAAGGGATGAACGCCTTCGCGCCGTTCGGCAAGAAGGCGACCGTGCGCGGGCGCCCGCCGACCGCGACCTCCGCGACCGGTTTATTGGTCTTCGGGTCGATCACGAGCACCTCGCCCTTCGTCTCGCAGGTGACGTACACGTGCACGCCGCCGGGCGCGAACGCGACGCCCTCCGGTTCGTCCTTCACTTTGATAACGGCTTCGACCTTACCGTCGGCGACGTTCAACACGCTCACGGTCCCCGCGTCCTCGTTGGAAACGTACAGGCGCGTCCCGTCCGGGCTGACCGCGAACTCCTCCGGGTCGGTCCCGGTCGGGAGCTTTTTCACCAGCTTCTTCGTCTTCAGGTCGATGACCGCGATGCCGTCTTCGGCCTGGTTGCCGGCCTCGACTTTGGGAAAGATCGGGGCGCCCTTGTCGTCGAGCTTCGGCGGACCGATGATCGGACTGCCGCTGACCGCGATGTACAGGAACTTCCCGTCCGGGCTGGCGTGAACGCCGCGGGGCCGCCGGCCCACGCGCACCGTGGCGACCGCCTTGTCGGTTGCGGCGTCGATGAGTGTGACGTCGCCGGAGCGCTCGTTGGTGACGCACACCCAGTACCGGCGGTCCGGGTCCTTCGGCGGATCCGCGGCGAGGCCCGCGAGCGCGAGTAACGCGACGGCCACGGGCGCGATGAGGCGGCGCATACTGTTCCTCCTGTATGAAACGGGTCAGCGGAGCGTGTACAGGTACGCGGACATGTCGCGCACCTCGTCGTCGGTGGCGCCGACGTTGGGCATGGCCGTTTTGGGGTCGACCGCGGGTGGGTCTTTGAGCCAGCGGGCCATGTTCTCGGGCGTGTTGAGCAGCACCCCGGCGAGGTACACGCGACTCCCGACGCGGTCGAGCGGCGGGCCGACGTTCGCGTCCGCGCCCGTCACACCCGGGATCGTGTGGCACGCCGCGCACCCCCGGCGCGCGATGGCGTCGCGCCCGCGGGTCGGGTCGCCGCCGGTGATCCGGCCCGCGTCGTCTTCGCGCTCACCGCGGGTCAGGCGGTCGCACGCCGGGAGCACAACCAGTACGGCGAGCAGAAGTGCGGTGCGGTTCACGAGTGCTGCACCTCCGCAGCCGTTTTGGTGTGCCGACGCGCCCGCTCGCCAGCAGCCCGAAGCCACCCGGCGAACAAGGCCAGCCCGGCGACGATGTACACCGAGCACGCGGGCACCCACATGATGAGGCCCCCCAGCTGCTGATCCTCAAGCGGCGTCAAGCCCCACGCCCGGGTCGTTCCGAGGTACTCGGGGTACCACACGACACCCGCCAGCGTGATGAGCGCACCGAGTAACCCGCTGTGGACGGCGGTGGTGAACAGGTACAGCACCGCCGCCCCGTACCGCAGCCGCCCGTGTCCGGGGTGCAGCAGCGCCCACCAGAACAGCACCGCGGACAGCAGGAAACTCAGGTGCTGGAGGGCGTGGACGAACTCGCTTCGCAGCGCGGCCCGAAAGAGCAGCGGAACGTGCCAGAGCCACAGCACCACCAGGTGAAGAACCCACGCCGCAAACGGGTTCGTGACGAACCTCCAGAGGCCCCGCACCCACACGGGGCGGGTGGCCCCGAGCAGGACCCGAACGCCGGCCCGGGGCAGCGCCTTCAGCCCGGCGACGACCGGCTTCCCCAGCACGAGCAGCGGCGCCGCGACCAGCATCAGCAGCTCGTGCTGGGTCATGTGGATCGAAAAGAGCACGTTCCCCCACGGGTGCAGCGGCGACACGAGCGCGACCGCGAGGGCCGTCCAGCCGCCGGCGAAGCATGTGGCCTCCCACCGTCGCACCCCGCGCCCGGGGCCGGCCTCGCGCCACAACCGCCGCACCCCGCGCGCGTACACGTACGCGGAGAACAGTAACGGCACCCAGACGAACGGCTCGACCGGCCACGCCGCACCCAGTTCGGCCCAGTCGCGCGGTCCGGCCGGAGCGGTGGGCTCGGCCGCGTGCGGCCCGGCGTGCGCGAACGGCGTCATCTGGCACCTGTCGAGAGCGGGAGAAGCGCCACCGCGCACCACTGAGCAACAATCACTGTCCTCTGCTGGGAGGGTTGAAGCCCTCGCCTTTCAGGCGACGGCTTTAGCAGGTATAAGGCGTGGTCATGGACTCCCATCGCCACGGCCCGCATTCAGTGTTCTCGATCCACCTGCACCTGGTGTGGGTGACGA
>DASWYH010000888.1:0-6593 GCA_036405095.1 Gemmata sp.
CACGTGCCGCAGGTCCGGCTCCCGGTACTTGAGGCGGGTGGAGCGCTTCAAGTACCGGAGCACCTCGTTCACATGACCGGCCCGCCCGGGGTAGTCCACGGCGCCCACGAAGTACCCGGCCATCAGCTCGGCAAGGGCGCCGGCCGTTTCGCTGGTCACCTTCCGGCCCGCCGCGGTCTTGAGTTCCCGGTCGAACCGCTGCACCCGCGCCCGGGGCAGCCCGTAGCGCACCGCCTCGATCGCCAGCGCGAGCCAGAGGACCGCCGGTTCGGCCACCAGGGACCGCGCCCGTTCGACGAGTTCCTCGGCCCGAGCGGTCTCCCCGGCCTTGAACTCGAAGGCCGCCCGGCGCGCGAGCAGCCGGTACGGGGGGGCGGCCCCGTTCGACCCGGCCTCGACGCGGGCGAACTCCGCGCGCCCCTCGTCCCAGTGCCCCTTCAGAGCCAGGTGGCGCGCCCGCGCGAGCCGGCCCCACGCCTCGTCCGGATCGAGCCGCGGGTCGAGCGGCTTGAGCGCGCGGAGCCGCGCGACGCACCGCAGCACGTGTTCCGGTTCGTCGCGCAACTGGTGCTCGCGGATCAGCCGCTTCAGCGCGTCCGCGTCGTCGGGGAACGCTTCGAGCAACTGCTCCAGGGCGCCGACCACGCGCTCGGGCCGCCCCCACTCAACATAATTGTCGATCAGGGCCTGGTGCGTCGGCTTCCGCTTCGGGTCCAGCCGCAGGCTCTGTTCCAGCGCGTCGGTGGCCCGGTCGCGGAGCTGCTGCACCTCCTTGCCCGGTTCGCGCGCCGCGAACGGGAACCCGTCGGACGCGATCTCCTCGGCCAGGTCGCCGGTCAGCTCACCGATCCGGAGCCAAACCAGGGCCTGGACCTGGCGCAGCTCGCCCGGGAGCCCGGCGGCCCCCTGTTCCAGGTCCCGGAGGTACAAGTGCCAGTACCGGATCGCTTCGTCCGGGTCCCCCTGCGGCCCGCCCCACAGGATCGCCTCGAACCGGTGCCATTTCGGATCCCAGGGTAAGGGCTCCAGGGCCGCCTTGAAGGAGCCGATCAGCCGCTGCGCGTCGCGGAACGGCCGCTTCATCGCCTCGGCGGAAAGCGGCAGCAGCAGGACGTCCGTCAGCCTCTGCGCGTGCCGCCGGTCGATGCGGCCCAGGCTCTGGCGGAGCGGGCCGACGAGGTGCAGAACGCGGTTCCAGTCGGCGCGGTCCAGCGCGGCGCGGAGGTCGGCGAGGCGCTCCAAGATCGGGTCGCCGAACACGCGCGCCTCCAGCGCCTTCAGGTGCTTCCCCGGCGCGCCCCCCGGTTCCGCGCTCGCGAGCACGCCCCCGGCGATCTTCTGGGCCGCCCGTTGCGGGTCCAGGCGCCCCCAGTTAGCGGTCGCCTGTTCCCGGTCGCCCTGGCGGAACGCGACCAGCCCCCGCACGAAGTAGCGCCAGTCGGCCATCGGGGAGCTGCGCGGGATCGGCTGGAGCAGCTCCAGCGCCCGGGCGCTGGTCCCGGCGTCGATGGCGGCGAGGGCCTGGCGCACAGGTTCGGCCGCCGCGAGCAGCTCCGGCGGGACGCCGGAAGTGCTTTCGGGGTGCAGCACCGCGCGATCGGCCAGTTTCAACAGCAGCTCGGTCCGGACTTCGGGGGCGCCGACCTGTTCTTGCAGCGCGAGCGCCCGGTCGGCCAGTTCCACCTGCGGGAGCAGCAGCACCAGTTCCCGCAGCAGGCCCGGGTCTTGGACGCCGAACTCCAGCGCGCTCAGCGCCACCTCCCGCCCGGCGGCCGTCATGCCGCCACGAACCAGGGCCTGGACGCGGAGCACGTAGGTCCGCTCGACGAGCCGGCGGTTCTCGGCGCTCGCGTCACGAAAGTAGTAGAGCTTCGCCTCCTTGAACGCCTCTTTCACCTTCCCCGCGTCGATGAGCTGTTCGACGGCGCTCCGTTGGGCACCGGGGCCGGCCGCGGTCGTCTTATCAGGTGCGGGCTTTGGGTGCCGAGCCATGATTCGCCCCCTCGGTATCGCGCGGCCCCGGCCACATGAGTCGCCCGTGCGCGGGCGCTCCGTTCGATTGTATTACCACCCCCGGTGGCAGAGCCACCACCATTTGCCGGGCCGCAGGCTCTCGCGGATCCTCCGCCCGGCCGGTTGCGGGCGCGCTCCTCTTGTGATACGGTCATGGCGCCCCCGACCCTCCCAATCCCCCAGGTGCTCACATGCTGCCTTGCCGGTTCCTGTGCCCGGTGCTCGCGCTCGCGTCGGCCGTTCTGCTCGCCCTCGCGAGCGGCCAGGCCCAGGACGCAAAGAAGGACGAGAAGAAGAAAGACGAGAAGAAGGCCGAAAAGAAGCTGCCCACGCCCGCGGTCCCGCCCACCGCGGCCAACCTGAAGTACGGGCCGCACGAGCGCAACGTCCTCGACTTCTGGCAGGCGAAGTCCGACGCCCCCACGCCGCTCGTGTTTTGCATCCACGGGGGCGGGTGGTCGAACGGCGACAAGAGCAGCTACTACGGGGCCGTAAAGAACTTCCTCGACAACGGCCTTTCGGTGGTCACGATCAACTACCGCCTCATGGCCCAGGCGAACGCGCAGAAGGTCACGCCCCCCGTCAAGGCGCCGCTCGAGGACGCGGCCCGCGCGCTCCAGTTCGTGCGGTCGAAGGCCGGCGCCTGGAACATCGACAAGAAGAAGATCGGGGCCACCGGCGGGTCCGCCGGCGCGTGCTCGTCGCTGTGGCTCGCGTTCCACGACGACATGGCCGACCCCAAGAGCGCGGACCCCGTGGCCCGCGAATCGACCCGCCTCTACTGTGCCGCGGTGAACGGCGCGCAGGTGACGCTCGACCCGAAGGACGCGCGCGAGTGGCTCCCGAACTACACCTACGGCGCGCACGCCTTCGGGATGAAGAACCTCGACGAGGTGGAGAAGAACCGCGACAAGCTCGCGCCCTGGATCAAGGAGTACTCGCCGATCTCCCACGTCACCAAGGACGACCCGCCCATCGGGCTGTACTACGGCGGGGTGAAGGGGGCGAAGGTCGGCGAGACGCACCCGGACCCGACCCACTCGCCCATTCTGGGCCTCAAGCTCGCCGAGAAGCTCAAAGCGACCGGGGTCGAGGTGGTGTTCCACTCGAACACGGAACCGAACGCGAAGCTGCCCACCTCGCAAGCGTTCCTCATCGCGTACCTGAAGAAGTGACCCGCGGTTCGTCACGGGCGGGGGCACGAGCTACCGGCCCCGCGCTCACGCCCCCGCCGGAACAGCGCCCCCGGCGGCCCGCACGAGCGCCGCAACGAGTTCCGCGAGCGGCGCCCCCTCCGCCCCCGAGCGGCACGCGTCTTCGAGCTTCCCGGCCGCCTCGGATACCGTCGGGAGCCCGTACATCCCCGCGGACCCGCGGAGCCGGTGCGCCAGTTCGGTCACGCGCGCGGGGTTCGGCTCGTGGAGCGCCTCCCGGATCGCGCGGACCTTGTCCGGGAGCGCGCGCCGGTAGTCGGCGACCAACTTGTCCAGCGCGCTCGGTGGGGCCGGGGGGGGCGATTGGGGCGCCGTTGCCGGGGGCCAGGGGGCGTCGAACTTCGCGGCCCAACTGGTGGACGGGATCTGTCGCGCCACCACCTGGATCAACTTGGCCGGGTCCACGGGCTTGGTCAGGTACGCGTTGCACCCGGCCCGCAGGCACTTCTCCTCGTCCCCGGCCATCGCGTGCGCGGTGAGCGCCACGACGGACCGCGCGTACCCGCTCTGGCGCAGCGTGCTGGTGGCGGTGTACCCGTCCATCTCGGGCATCTGCATGTCCATCAGGATCACGTCGAACCCGCCGGCCAGCGCCCGCTCGACCGCGGCCCGGCCGTTCTCCACCACCTCGACCGCGAGCCCGGCCCGCTCCAGGAAGTACCGGAGCACCGCCTGAACGCTGGGCGTGTCCTCGGCCAGCAGCACCCGGCCCGTGAGCTTCTGGTCCGCGGCCTTGGGGAGCACGCTCGAATGGGCCGACTCGGAAAAGTGGTCCGGTTTCACCAGATCGGTCACGTCGCCCCCAGTGAGTGGTAAAACGAGCGCGAAACAGCTCCCCGTGCCGGGCGCGCTGTGTACCGTGATGTCGCCCCCGAGGAGCCGCGCCAGGCGCTTGCAGATGCTCAGCCCCAGCCCGGTCCCGCCGTACCGCCGGGTGGTGGACGCGTCGGCCTGGGTGAACGGCTGGAACAGCCGGGCCAGCGCCTCGGGAACGATCCCCACGCCCTGGTCCTCGACCTCGAACGCCAGTTGCGGGGCCGCTCCGGGCGTGTCCACCAGCCGCAGCCGCAGCTCGACCCGTTTGCCCGCCTCGGTGAACTTGACCGCGTTCGAGAGCAGGTTGTCGATGATCTGGCGCAGCCGGGTGGGGTCGGTGGTCAGCGCCTCCGGCAGCGGCCCGACGGGGTTCAGCACCAGCTCCAGGCGCTTCTCGCGGGCCATGACTTCCGCCTGGGCCACCGCTTCGAGCACCACGCGCCGCAGCGGGCACCGGGTGCGCTCGATCTCCATCCGCCCGGCCTCCATCTTGCCCAGGTCCAGCACATCGTTCACGAGGGCCGTGAGGTGCTTGCCGCTGCGCTGGATGGTCTGGAGCGCGAGCCCCCGGGCGCTGGCGCTGAGCCGCGGGTCCAGGAGCATCTCGGCGTACCCGACGATGGCCGCGACCGGGGTCCGCAGCTCGTGGCTCATGTTGGCCAGGAACTCGCGCTGCATCCGCGCGCTCGCTTCGGCGGCCTCTTTGGCCCTCTGGAGCTGCTGCTCGGCCTCGCGCCGCTTGGCCGCCGCCGCCTGCTCGGCGGTCACGTCCCGGAAGAACGCGGTGAACGCCACCCCGCCGTCGGCCTGGGTCGGCACGATGGACAGCTCGACCGGGACCCGGGAGCCGTCCTTGCGCAGCGCGGGTAGACCGGTCAAGCGGGTGCCGAGGATCTTCGATTGCCCGGTGCGCAGGTAGCGCGCCAGGCCCGCCAGGTGCGCCTCCCGGTGCTCGTCGGGGATCAGGAGCTCGACCAGCTCGCGGCCCAGTGCCTCGTCGCGCGAGTACCCCAAGACCCGCTCGGCGGCCGGGTTGAACTCGGTCACGCGCCCTTTCTCGTTAATGGTCACGATACAATCGAGGGCCGATTCGACGATCGCCTGGTGCCGGTGCTGCTGCTCGCGGACCTCGTGCTCGGCCCGCTTCCGGGCGACCCCCATGGCCAGCGCGTCGGCCACGACCCGGAGCGTGGCCAGCACCCCCTCGGAGAGCGGCGCCCGCGCGAACAGGGCCAGCACCCCGACCAGTTGCCCCTCACAGACGAGCGGGTGCCCGGCGAACGCGACCATCCCCTCGCGCACCGCCCACTCCCGGTCCACGGACCCGTCGGTGAGCACGTCGTTCGTCAGGTGCGGGGTCCGGCTCTCGGCGATGCGCCCGATCTTGAACCGGCCCACCGGGACCCGGGCGTGCGGGCCGCCGGTGTGCGTGTACCGCCCGACACTCGCCTGGAGCTCCAGCACCCGCTCGGCCGCGTTCAGGGTCCACGTGCGGACGAACGCGGCCCCGGTGTACCGCAGGACCGCGTCGCAGCACCCGCGGAGCAGCTCCGCGAGCGGCGCGTCCCGGTTCAGGGTGAGCCCCACCTCGGCCTGGAGCGCGGCCAGCCGGCTCTGCTCCGCGAGCACCGCGTTCTGCTCCTCGAGCCGCCAGGTCAGCTCCTGCTGGGCGTGTTCCGCCGCGAGCCGCTCGGTGATGTCCGTGGACCACCCCATGTAGCCGATCGCGCGGCCCGCGGCGTCGCGGAGCACCGCGGTGGTCAACTCGACCGGGAACCGGGAGCCGTCCTTGCGAACGAACGTCCACGGCCGTGCGACCGGCGGGTCGGCGTCGGCCACGAACAGGTCCACAATGGTGGCCGGGCGGCCCAGGCGCGCGGACAGGTCGGTCGTCCGGGCTTCGAGCTCCCCCGGCTCGCGCCAAAGCGCGGGCGTGTGCCGGCCGATCACCTCGGCGGCCGAGTACCCGAGCGCCTGCTCGGCCGCCCGGTTGAACGTGACCACCGTTCCCGTGAGATCGATCGCGGTTACCAGTGCGGTTGCGCTGGTCAGGATCGCGTCCTGAAGGGCCCGCGCGCGGGCCAGCGCGTCCTCGGCCTGCTTGCGCTCGGTGATGTCCTGGTTGGTGCCCTCCAGGGCGAGCAGGCGCCCGTCCGCGTCGCGGATCGCAACGCCCCGGCTTTGGACCCAGATGGTGTGCCCGTCGGGGCGCACCATGCGCACGTCCTGGGCGTACTCCCGGCCTCCGGCGGTCACCCGCTCGACCTCGGCGAGCACCCGGCCGTGGTCGTCCGGGTGGACCAGTTCCAAATAGCGGGCGAACGTTGGCTCGATTGACCCCGGATCGACCCCGAACAGCCGGTAGCTCTCTTCGGACCACCACACCGCCCCAGTAACAACGTCCCAGCGCCAGCTCCCGATACGGGCGATGCGCTGCGCCTCCGCGAGCCGCGCTTCGCTCTCCCGGAGCGCCGCCTCGGCCCGCTTCCGGTCCGAGATGTCGCGGCTGATGGCGAGGCCGTGCGGTCGGCCGCCGACGGTGAACTCCCA
>DASWYH010000889.1:0-8052 GCA_036405095.1 Gemmata sp.
AGCGCGGTGAAGGACAACAAGGACCCGAGTTCGCCGATCGAACTCGGGCACCGCGTCGTCACCGCCGCGCACCTCGCCAACATCTCGTACCGCACCGGTAAGAAGGTCGTGTGGGACGCGAAGAAGGAGCAAATCGTCAGCGGGTGAGCCGCCCGCGCCGGCGGCGCGGACGTCCCCGCCGAGCCGCCGAGCGATGTCGGCGGCTCGAACTCGTTTCACTGGCTTCAGAGGTTCGAAACATGAAGATTGCGGTTCTCGGCGCCGCCGGGCAACTCGGGCGCGACCTGTGCCCGCGGCTCGAAACGTTCGGCGAAGTGGTTCCGCTCTCCCGCACGGACATGGACCTCGCGAACCCGGAGAGCGTCGCCCCGGTCGTTGAAGCGGTCCGCCCCGATGTGTTCGTCAACTGCGCCGCGTACAACCTCGTCGATAAGGCAGAAGCCGAACCCGGGGGCGCCCGTGCGGTGAACGCGAAGGGGGTGGAAGCACTCGCGGCGGCGTGCGCGCGCGGGTGGACCAAGCTGGTCCACTTCAGCACCGACTACGTGTTCGGAGCCGAGCCGAGCCGCACCGCGCCCTATACCGAAACTGACGCGCCCGGACCCGTGAGCGTGTACGGGGAGAGCAAGCTCCTGGGAGAACAAAGCGCGCTCGCGGCGTCCGCGAACAACCTCGTGATCCGCACCTGTGGGCTGTACGGGGTGTGGGGGAGCGGCGGCAAGGGCGGCAACTTCGTCGAGACGATGCTGCGGGTGGCCGGTCAGGGCAAGCCGCTCCGCGTGGTGGCCGATCAGCACTGCACCCCGAGTTACACAGCGGACATCGCCGCGGCGACCGTTGCGCTCATCGGGCGCGGCGCGGGCGGCCTGTTCCACGTCGTCAACGACGGCAGTTGCACGTGGTACGAGTTCGCGGCCGAGATCTTCCGGCAATCGGGGCTCACGCCCGGTCTCACACCGATCACCAGCGCGGAATTCGGCGCGGCGGCGAAGCGCCCGCCGTACAGCGTGCTTTCGACCGCGAAGCTGGTGGCCCACGACGTTCCGGCACCGCGCCCCTGGCGCGATGCGCTCGCGGCGTACCTTACCGAGCGCCGGAACCGGCCCGCCGCGGTGAGCGGATGAGGTTCACCTGAGCCTGCTGCGGTCGCCCTGGGGAACGAGTTGGGCCCGCACGGGAGCGGGAACCGTTTTCCGAAGGTGCCCGCTCGCCGGGGGCGGGCGTCACGACAGTACGCCCTTGACCACCTCGCCGTGAACGTCGGTTAGGCGGTAGTCGCGGCCCGCGTGGCGGTACGTGAGCTTCGTGTGGTCGAGCCCCATCAGGTGCAGAATCGTCGCGTGGAAGTCGTGAACGTGAACCGGCTTCTCGGCGGCCTTCATCCCGTACTCGTCGGTCGCCCCGTACGCGATCCCGCGCTTCACCCCGGCCCCGGCCAGCCACGAGCTGAACGCCCAGTTGTGGTGCTCGCGCCCCGGGTTCGCCGCGGTGTTGTTGAACGGCGTGCGCCCGAACTCCGTCGTCCACACCACCAAAACGTCGTCGAACAGCCCCGCCCGCTTGAGGTCCCGAATGAGCCCCGCAATGGGCCGATCCACCTGACCCGCGAGCCGCCCGTGGTCGGCCATGTTCCCGTGTGAGTCCCAGTTGCCCGACGAGCCCGTGTGGATCAGCTCGACGAACCGCACCCCGCGCTCGACCAGCCGGCGCGCCACGAGGCACTGCCAGCCGAACCCGTCGGTCTGGCCGCGCTTCAGACCGTACAGGGCGAGCGTCGAATCGGCTTCTTTGGTGAGGTCGAGCGCCTCGGGCATCTCCGCCTGCATCCCGAACGCGGTCTCGAACGATTTGATCCGCGCCGCCAGCACCGGGTCGTCCCGGCGCGTGACGCGGTGGGCCTCGTTGAACTCCTTGAGCGCGTCGAGTTCGAGCTGCTGCCGGGCGGCCTCGGGCACGCGCGGCTTCAGGTTCGCGACCGGTTCGGCACCGGGCACCACGCGCGTGCCCTGGTGCGCGCCGGGGAGGAAGTCCGCCGCCCACACCTGCGTGCCCGCGTAGGGCATTTGGGGCGCCAGGACCAGGAACGACGGCAGGTTGCGGTTCGTCGTGCCGAGCCCGTAGCTGGTCCACGCCCCGATACTGGGTCGCGCGAACGCGAACGAGCCGGTGTGCATCCCGAGCGTCGCGTTGTAGTGGTTCGAGTGGCTCGTGTGCATCGAGCGGATCAGCGCGATGTCGTCGATCTGCGCCCCCACGTGCGGGAAGAGCTCGCTCACCTCCACCCCGCTCTTGCCGCGCGGCGCGAACTTCCAGTCCGGCTTCTTGAGGTAGAGCTTCTCGTACCCGGGGCGGTTGCGCGTTTCGGGGTGGTCGAACGTGACCTGTTTGCCGTGATCCGCAACCAGCTTCGGTTTCGGGTCGAACGAATCGACGTGCGACACCCCGCCGCTCATGAACAGGAAGATCACCGCCTTCGCTTTCGGGGCGAAGTGCGGCTTCTTCGGCGCCAGCGGATCGGCCGAATCGGCCGCCAGCAGTTCGCTCAGCAGCCCGGGCATGAGCAGCGACCCGGCGACCGCCGACCGAACGAATCCCCGGCGAGTTGGTGCGTACATCACGGTGACTGGTCCTCGGATCGGTCCGTTCGCTTCGCGAGCGGTTCAGGTGCTAATGTTGGTGCGACAATGGCCGGCGTTCACGGCCCAACGGAGTGAGCGGACCACACGGAATTCAGGAGGTTCAAGGAGTCAGTGGTCAGTGATCAGGGGGCCGAACAGACGAGGAGCAAGCACCGGGGGGTTGAAGGGCACACGGACCGCTCTTCACTCCTCACTGACCACTGACCACTTGAAACTACTGGAAATCATTCCACGAACAGGAACTCATTGCTCGCTAGAACGATGCGGCCCAGTGCGGCCCACGCCGCGCGGTCGGCACCGGCGCTGTTGCCCAGCGACGCCTTGTAGCGCGCCAGGAACTTCGCGGCGAACGCGCGGTCGCGGTCGGTGGGGGCGCGCTGAAGGGTGGTGCGGAACAGCGCGCTCACCCGGTCCGCTTCCGGTTCCGCGAGCACCCGGTTCGCGAGCTTTTCGGCCTGCGCGTGGAAGAACGGGTCGTTCAGGAAGTAGAGCGCCTGGGTCGGAACGGTCGTCGTCTGGCGCTGCGGGGTGGTGGCGTTCGGGTCGGCACCGTCGAACAGCCCGAGGAACGGGTGCCGGCGGTTGCGCACCTGAACCAGGTACGCGCTCCGCTTGTCGGTCTCGAAGAACGTGCCGAACGGGACGTGCTGCGTGTACCCCCACGCCGCTTCCGGCGGGAACGGGTGCGCCCCTGCGGGCTTGCGGTCGAGTTGCCCGCTGGCCGCGAGCAGGCTGTCGCGCATCTCCTCCGCGCTGAGCCGCCGGCGCTCGAACCGCCAGTACAGCTCGTTCGTGGGGTCGCGCTTCGCTGCCGCGTCGCGGTGTGCCGCGTCCTGCTGGTACGTCTGGGAAAGCATGATGGCGCGGTGCAGCGCCTTCACGCTCCAGTTGCCCTTCACGAACTCCGCGGCGAGCCAGTCGAGCAGTTCGGGGTGCGTCGGGGGCGTTCCGCGGGTGCCGAAATCGTTGGGCGTTTTCACCAGCCCCTGGCCGAAGTGGTGCAACCAGATGCGGTTCGCCATCACGCGGGCGGTGAGCGGGTTGTCTTTCGACGCCACCCACCCCGCGAGATCGAGGCGCCCGCTGGTCGCCTTGTTCGCGATGGGGGCGCCGCCGAGGACTTCGAGCCAGCGTCGCGGAACGACGTCCCCGAGTTTCTCGGGGTCGCCGCGCAGGTGCAGTTTCGCGTCACCCGCCCGGCCCTCGACCACCGCGAACGCCACCTCCTGTTTGGGCGCCCGTTTCACCAGCTCCGCGCGCTCCTGGGTGAGCGTCTGGACCTTCCCGGCCGCTTCCGCTTGCGCGAAAAACGGCTTCCGCACATCGACCGCGAACCGCTCCAGCACCCAGCCGACACCGTCGGGGCCGCCGGGGTGCGCGTCCCGGATGCGGCCCTTGATGGTCACCTTCCCGGTGATCGGGCTGAGCCAACCGACCGCAACATTTCCGTTCGCCGCAGGGTGCACGAACAGCGACCGGCCCGGCAACTTCGCCCACACGCTCGCCTCGCCCGGCGCGCTGTTCACGAGAACCGAGGGCGTGTCGCCGTTCCGCCACGCGTGCAACCCGGGCTTGCCCGATACGTCGCGCACGTGCTCGGGGAGCAGCGTCGGCTGGTTCCGCGCGTCGAACAGCCACCACACGCCCGCGTTCCCGTGGCCGTCCGCGTGCGGGTTGCCCGCGAGGCTGTCGCCGAGGAGATCACTCGTCACGTTCCAAACTCGCTTCGACCCGCCAACTTCGGCCAGTTCGAACTCAAGCAGGGTCGTATCGGCTCCGTGGTTCTTCAGCGGCGTGATCGACAGGAGCACCATCTCACCGGCGTTGACCTCGATCTCGTTGGTACCGAAGGTCTTCGCCCCGCCATCGGGAACCTCGCCTTGCGAGAGCAGGTTGCGGTTCTTGGCAAATGCGACTTGCGCGGCTTGCGCCTGTTTCGTGCCCGCGCGACCGGCGCCCCCGATCTCCGCATCGAGTCGCGCCAGCTTCTCCTGGTACGGCTTCACGACCCGGTCCCATTCGGCCGGGGGGAGGAGCGGCACGAGGTCGCGGGGCTGCTGCTTCGCCTCGCACCCCGGGAACGCGAATTTGGTGCTCTCCAGGATGCCGTACAGCGCGTAGTAGTCGCGGGCGGTGATCGCGTCGTACTTGTGGTCGTGGCACCGGGCGCACCCGAGCGTGAGGCCCAGGAACGCTTTGCCGAGCGTGTCGATGCCGTCCTCGTGGGTGAGGTGCATGAACTTGTCGCTGTCGTGATCGAACCGCCGCGCGAGGGCCAAATAGCCCGTTGCGATGACCCGCGGGGCGTACTTCTCCGGCGGCCCGTTCGCCGCGAGGATGTCCCCGGCGAGTTGCTCCCGGAGGAACTCGTCGTAAGGCTGGTCGCGGTTGAACGAGTCGATCACCCAGTTGCGATACCGCCAGGCGTGCGGCAGCGGGTGGTCGCTGTTCTCCCCGGCGGTGTCCGCGTACCGCACGAGGTCGAGCCAGTGCCGGCCCCAGCGCTCCCCGTAGTGCGGCGACGCGAGCAGCCGATCGACCACCTTCGCGAACGCATCGGGCGATTCGTCTTTGAGGAACGCTTCGACCTCTCCGGGCGCCGGGGGCAGCCCCGTGAGGTCGTAGGTCGCCCGGCGGATCAGCGTTCGCTTGTCGGCGGGAGGCGCGAGTTGCAGTTGCCGTTCGGTGAGTTTTGAGCCGATGAAGGCATCGACGGGGTTCGTGAACGCGCTCTTGGGGACCGCGGGGCGCTTCACCGGTTGGAACGCCCACCACTTTTTTGCGGCCTCCAGGGTGGTGCCGCCGAACTTCACGGGGCCGCCGGCGCGCGGGTCGATCGCGCCGTCTCGGACCCACTTGGTGAGTGCGGCGATTTCGTGCTCGGTGAGCTTTTCCTTGGGGGGCATCTGCGCCAGCCCGCCCCGCCCGTGAACCGCCTTGATGAGGATGCTCGCGTCCGGCTTCCCCGGCTGAATCGCCGGGCCGCTGTCGCCGCCCGTTTGCCAGCCGGCTTTGCTATCGAGCCGCAGCCCGCCCTTCTGTTTCTCGGGACCGTGGCACCCGATGCAGTGCCGAACGAGGAGCGGGCGCACCGAACTCTCGAACACATCATCCGCGAGCGCGGGTGCGGCCCCAAAAGGAAGCAGAGCCAGAGCGAGAAGTGTGCGCATGGGGGAGGGCTTCCGGGCGGGGTCGCGATGGCCCTCGATCATACCCGGAGCGCCCGCCGGGGGAAAGGGCCGACCCGTCCAGATCACCCGGCCACGGCCAGAGAACTCGCGCGGGCGGCGAGGTTGTCGCGCACCCAGGTGAGGAGCCGGAGCAACTCGGCCGGCTCGACCGGCTTCACGAGGTGCAGATCGATACCGGCGTCGGCCGAACGGAGCCGGTCCGCGTCGGTCCCGAGCCCGGTCACCGCGACCACGAGCGGCTGCCGCCCCCGGATCCGTTCGCGCAACCCGGCGGCCACCTCCCAGCCGCTAATGCCCGGCAGCCCGATGTCCAGCAGAACAACGTCCGGCGGATCGGCGAGGGCCTCGCGGAGCGCGTCGGGGCCGCACCGCGCGACCCGGACCGCGTGCCCGCACAGGGTGAGCATTTCGGCCGTGGACTGGGCGCAATCCTCCTGGTCTTCAACAACGAGCACAGAGAGCAGCGGCGGAGGCTCCGGGTTCATCGTTTCATCCGTCCGGGAGGGAAGAACGGGCATCCGCCAACCGCCCACTCGCGGATGAAGCGCCCGAGGCCCTGCTGTGCGGGGCCAGTGAGGTCCAAGCATTCGGTGTAACACTTATCGTAATCCCCCGTCCACCCCAGCGACACCGCATCTGGACGCGCCGGTCCCGAAATGCCTTTTCTCCCGACGCGCCAGGCGGAACGGCCGAGAGTACCCGTCCGAGCACCCGCCTCAGCGCCTGGCCGGCACGCGCAGTTGCTCGAAGAGGAACGCGTACACGTCCGTCTTTTCTTCGATCTGCTCCGACAGCGCGGTGCCCAGCCCGTGCCCGGAACTGGCGCTCGTGCGCAGCAGCACCGTGCCCCCGGGGTGCGCGGACTGCAACCGGGCGGTCATCTTCCGCGACTGCATCGGATCGACCCGCGGGTCGTTCGCGCCCGTCAAGAACAGCACCGCCGGGTATCTGGTGCCGTCCTTCACGTTGTGGTACGGCGAGTACGCACGAAGGGCCTGGAACTGCGCGCGATCTTTCACCGTACCGAACTCGGGAATGTTGAACGCACCGTTGGGCGACAGCTCCACCCGGAGCATGTCGTAAATGCCCACGTGCGAAACCACGCACCGCACCAGCTCGGGGTGCTGTGTGAGCGCCGCCCCCATGAGGAGCCCGCCGTTGCTCCCGCCCTCGATCGCGAGTTTCTCGGGCGCGGTGTATTTGCGGGCGATCATGAGCTTCAGCGCCGCGGCGAAGTCGTCGAACACGTTCTGCTTCTTGGTGAGCATCCCGGCCCGGTGCCAGTCCTCGCCGTACTCGGCGCCGCCGCGCAGGTTCACCACCGCGACCACGAACCCGTGGTCGAACAGCACCCGCCACTCGGGGCGGAACGCCGGTTCGGTGTTCGCCCCGTAACCACCGTACCCGGTCACCAGGCACGGGTTCGTTCCGTCCCGTTTCGTGCCCTTCGGAACCAAGATGTTGACCGGCACCTTCGTTCCGTCCCGGCTGGTGGCGAACTCGCGCACCACCTCCACATCGTCCAGTTTCACCGCCGCCGCCGAGTTCAGCGGGAGCGGGACCGTCTCCTGGGATTTCGCTTTGAAGAGGTACACGGCCGACGGTTCGGTGAACGAGTTCGCGGTGAACAGGACGTCGTCTCCGGTGACGGGAGTGAGCCCGCGAACCGCACCGATTTGGGGCTGCTTCGGGGGCGGGAGCGGTTTGCCGTCGAGCGTGAAGCACTTCAGCGCGCTCGGCCCGCCGAGCTGGTAGGTCACGTACAGGCGGGTCGCGGTGGGCAGAACCGTTTGCCGGCTCGTGGACCCGTAAAAGTCGGTCACGATGGTGTCGTCGCCGGGCGGGATCACCACCTCGGCTTTCGTCAGATCGGGTTCGCGGGCGGAGAGGCGCAGCACCTGCCCTTTTGGCGCGCCCTTGCGGGACACCACGAACAGGTCGGCCTTCGGCCCGAACGCGGCTTGCACCGCCTCGTCACTGAAGCCCGCGAACGGCTTCCACTTCCCCTCCGTGGAGCGCACGAACTGCGCGAACTTGCCGCTGTCGCCCTCCTGAACGCTCGCCAGAACGCGCCCGGAAGCGCGATCGAGTTCGATCTTGATTTCGGCGATCCGCGGGAGGTCCTTGCCGAGTTCGTACCGGTCCTTTGCAGTCGGCGTACCGAGCGCGTGGAAGTACAGCTGCTGGTAGAAATCCCGATCGGCTTCCGGGCGCTCGCCGGC
>DASWYH010000890.1:0-7055 GCA_036405095.1 Gemmata sp.
TCGTGGACCTGCTCGTGATCGCGGGGGCTACGGGTGTGCTGTGCAGGTTCGTGCGGCAGTGCGGCGGAACGGGTTACACGGTAGCCTGGTTCGTGGTGGCGGTGGTCCTGTTCTACCCGTTCACGTCCGAATTCAGCCACATCCAGCGCGACCCGTGGATGCTGCTCCCAGCGGCCCTTGCGGCGTGGCTGCGCCTGCGCCGCGTGCTGCGCGGTACGGATGTGAGCCCACCCCCCGGCCCCCCCCCTGAAGGGCGGGGGAGTTCGGAAGAAGCGCCAAGCCCATCGGGTTCGTCTCGCGATTCCGCAGCCTCTTCGCTCCCCCGCCCTCCAGGGGGGGGACCGGGGGGTGGGGCTGCTTCCACCGTGCTCGAAGGGTGCTTGTGGGGCGCGGCGGTGTGGCTGAAGCCCCACGTTGTCTTACCCGCGCTCGCGGTGTGGGCCGTCTCGGCAGTACTCCTCGCGCGATCCGAACCGCGACGGCGCGTCCTCACCGATCTCGCCGCGCTAATCGGTGGTGGGGTGCTCGCGGGCGCGCCGGGCGTCGCGTGGCTCATCGCATCCGGCGCGTGGCCGTATTTCCTCGACGTGTTCCTCAACTGGAACCCGGCGTACCTCGCGGACAACGCCCCGCTGGGCTCCCGGCTCGTTACCGCGTTCGAGTGCCTCCGGCCGTGGGGCGTGGTTCACTTCGTCGCGCTGCCGCTCGCGGCCCTCGCCCTGTGGGAGGCGCGCATCTGGTCCCCTTCACCGGGCGCGCCGGCGCCCGTTTTTCGGCCCCAACGGTGGTACACTCCGGCCGCGAGCGAGGGGGCGTCCGCGGCCCGCGCCGTCCTCGCCGCGCTCTACCTCGGGTGGATGGCGCAAGCGGTGGGGTTGCAGAAGGGGCTCGACTACGTTCACGTGCCGGCGCTGCTGCTCGCGTTCGCGGTGGTCGCCGGACAGCGGTGGTGCTTCGGGCTCCTGTATGTGCTGTGGTTCGTCCTGGTCGGCGCGCTGGTGAACCTCGCGGACACCTTCCCGGCGGACGTGGCGCCGTGGGTCTACAAGTTCGACCCGGCGGACCCGAAGGGCAAATTCGAGAAGCACCCGCTCGCGGACTGGGGGACGATGAAGTACTGGCGCCGGGCCCTCGTCGAAGGCGGCACGCCCGAGATGCGCGACCGCACCGGGTACTACACGACGATCCACTGCGGCACCCGGTGGGGCGAACTCAACGATGTTGCAAACTACTTGCGCGCGGTCGAGCCGCCGCTCCGGGACGGCGAACTCAACTGCTGGCACGACAGCACGCACCCGCTCTACCTGATGCTCGACCTGGACCCGGCGACCCGGTACATGCATTACGGAACCGCGTTCGGTATCAAGGAACTGGGCGCCCCGCCCCCGGGACACATGTCGAAAACGGAACAGATCGCGGGCGCGGTGCGGAACAGTAAACAGCGGTACGTGGTCAGCGACCTGCTGCGCACGAACCACGACCGCGACGCGCCCTATCGGGCGAGCGCCTGGCGCGCGGGCGACCCGCTGCCCGCATGGCTCCCGGACCACGAGCGCGCGAAGTTCCCGTGGAACCAGCCCGTCGTGTTCCGGTCCGGGCGGTACGTCGTTCACCGCATCGATCCGAACGTGCCGCTGGGTGAGATCCGCGTTCCCGATTGGGACTCGCTGCCCGAGCTGCTCAAGCCCCGGGAGCCGGGGCCGCCCGGCATCTTCCACTGACGCGGAGCGGTTTTTCTGGGCGTCGGGGCGCTCTTTGGGTACACTCCGGGCACCTCTCCCGCACACTACGGGACACCCATGCGCACCGTCACCCACCCGCTCGAACCGCTCACCGCGGACGAAGTCCGGACCGCGGTTTCCGCCCTCAAAGGCGCCGGCCTCGTCACCCCCACCACGCGGTTCGTCTCGATCGCCCTCGACGAGCCGCTGAAGGAACTGGTTCTCACGGGCGCCGCGTCCGTCGGCGAGCGCAAGGCGTTCGCGGTGCTGTTCGATAACGCCACGAACACCTGCCACGAAGCGACCGTTGCGCTCGCCGGGGCCAAGGTCGAGGGCTGGAAGCCCGTGCCCGGCGTGCAGCCGACGATGACCATCGACGAACAGGCCGAGTGCGAGCAAGCGGTTCTCGCCGACCCGGCGTTCCGGGCCGCGCTCAAGAGGCTCCACGGGATCGAAGACCCTTCGCTCGTGATGGTCGATATCTGGAGCGCGGGGAACTACGGCGCCCCGGAGGAGCGCGCGCGGCGGCTCGCGCGGCCCCTGTGCTTCGTTCGCGCGGACCCGACCGATAACGGCTATGCGCGGCCCATCGAGGGCATCCGGCCGGTCGTGGACCTGAACGAGATGCGGGTGATCCGCGTGGAAGAGTACGGGCACTGGCCGCTCCCCCCGGGAGCGGGCAACTACGCCGCGGACCGCGTCCCCAACCCGCGCGCGGACCTGAAGCCGCTCGAAATCACCCAGCCCGACGGTCCGAGCTTCACCGTCGAGGGCTACCGGGTGAGGTGGCAGAACTGGAGCTTCGTGATCGGCTTCAACGCCCGCGAGGGGCTCACCCTGCACCACATCTGCTACGCCGATGGCGGCCAGTCGCGCTCGATCCTCCACCGCGCGTCCCTCACGGAAATGGTGGTGCCCTACGGCGACCCCGCGCCGACGCAGTTCCGCAAGAACGCCTTCGATGTGGGCGAATACGGCATGGGCATGTGCGCGAACAGCCTCACGCTCGGGTGCGACTGCCTGGGCCACATCCGCTACTTCGACGCGCACCTCGTGACCAGCCGCGGCGAGCCGCTCACGATCAAGAACGCGATCTGCATGCACGAGGAGGACTACGGCACGCTGTGGAAGCACACGGACCGGCGGCTCCCGGACCGGCCCGAGGTGCGGCGCTCGCGCCGGCTCGTGGTGTCGAGCGTGTCCACCGTCGAGAACTACGAGTACGGGTTCTTCTGGATGCTCTACCAGGACGGCAACATCCAGCTCGAAGTGCGGCTCACGGGGATCCTGTCTCTCGGTGCCTTGCGCCCCGGCGAGAAATCGAAATACGGTCCGCTAATCGCCCCGCAGTTGTACGCCCCGGTTCACCAGCACTTCTTCAACGTGCGGCTCGACTTCGCGGTGGACGGGATCAACAACACGGTGCAGCGCGTCGACGTGCGGCCCGACGAACCGGGCGAAACCAACCCGCACGGGAACGCCTTTTCTGCGGTCGCGACCCCGCTCGCGACCGAGAAGCAGGCGCGTGACAATCTGAACCTCGAAACGGCGCGGACGTGGAAGGTGGTGAACCCGAACGTCTTGAACGCGGTGGGCGAGCCGGTGGGGTACAAGCTGTTCCCGATGGACAACTCCCTGCCGATGGCGAGCCCCGAAGCGTGGTGGCGCAAGCGGGCCGGTTTCGTGAACCATCACGTCTGGGTGACGCCGTTCGACGCGCGCGAGCGGTATGCCGCTGGGGACTACCCGAACCAGAGCACCGGCGGCGCCGGGCTCGTCGGGTGGACCGAACAGGACCGCCCGATCGAGAACACGGACGTGGTGCTGTGGTACACGTTCGGGCACACACACATCCCGCGGCCCGAAGATTACCCGGTGATGCCCACCGCCTACACCGGGTTCTTGCTCAAGCCGAACGGGTTCTTCGCCATGAACCCCGCAAACGACCTCCCGCCGCCCAAGAAAGTGACCGCCCTCCAAATGAAGGGCGATTGCTGTCACTGAAATCCGGAACCCGGCCGGGTCGCCGGGTTCCGGATTTCAGTCGCTTCTTGCACTGGCTTGAACCGATAGGTATATTGTTCCCGACCGGTGGGCTCGTGGCGCCCGTGTTGGGCGCCAGAGCCACCGGGAACACAGAACATAAGGGTTCCTCTCATGCTGCGCGCCGCATTAGCGCTCACACTCGGCCTTGCCGTCGTCACGCTCGCCGGGACCGGCTTCGATGCCAAGGCCGAAGACAAGAAGGTCGAAACCAAGAAGCTCGAAGGCAAGCTCACCTGCACCAAGTGCGCCCTGAGCGAAACCGCCAAGTGCGGGCACGCGCTGATCGTGAAGGAAGGCGACAAGGAGGTCAAGTACTACCTCGACGACAAGGGCGGCGCCGAGAAGTACCACGGCAAGTGCTGCAAGGCTGACGTGGACGCGACCGTGACCGGCAAGGTCGTCGAAAAGGACAAGAAGAAGCACATCGAAGCGCCGAAGGTCGAGATCAAGAAGTGAGTTCGGCGGGACCGCCCGCGACGCACCGCGCCACCCAAATGGGTGGCGTTTTGCGTTTCCGCCTCACCAACGCGAACCGCGCGCGGCAGAGGGTCGGCACAAGCTCTCGGGCGCCGGGGGTACCGTTCGGAATTCGACTGCGGTTGGCGGGGCGGGGCGCCCCGGCGTACCATAGCGGTGCGCAGCGGTGTCACCGGAGGGACGCAATGAACATCATCCTGGCCAACCCGCGGGGGTTTTGTGCGGGCGTGAACATGGCCATTGAAGCACTCGAAACGGCCCTGAAGCTTTACGGCAGCCCCCTGTTCGTGTACCACGAGATCGTTCACAACCGGCCCATCGTCGAGCGGTTCCAGAAGCTCGGGGTGGTGTTCGTCAACGACATCTCCGAGGTGCCCACCGGCGGCACGGTGCTTTACAGCGCGCACGGGGTCTCGCCCATCATCCGCCGGCACTCGGAGCAGCGCAACCTCCGCGCCATTGATGCCACGTGCCCGCTCGTGACGAAGGTCCACAAGGAAGCGATCAAGTTCGCGAGGGAGGGCTACACCATCGTCCTCATCGGCCACGAAGGGCACGACGAGGTCATCGGCACGATGGGCGAGGCCCCGCAGAACATCGTTCTAGTCGAGGACACCGACGACGTGAACGCGCTCGCACTCCCGACAGATGCGAAGCTCGCGTTTCTGACCCAAACCACGCTGAGCGTCGATGAGGCCCGGACCGTCATCGACGCGCTGAAGCAGAAGTACCCGCAGATCGTCGGCCCGCACAAAGACGACATCTGTTACGCCACCCAGAACCGGCAGGACGCCGTGAAGCAACTCGTCGGGGAGGCCGATGCGGTGCTGGTCCTCGGGAGCCAGAACAGCTCGAACAGTCAGCGGCTCGCAGAGCTGGCACGCACCAACGGCAAGCCCGCTTACCTCATCGATCGTGTCACCGAACTCAAGGACGAGTGGTTCCAACCGACCGATACGGTCCTCGTGACGGCGGGGGCGAGCGCTCCCGAGGAACACGTCCAGGACTGTATCGCATATCTGTGTACGAAGTTCGGCGCCGCGGTGGAAACGCGGGTGGTGCGCGAGGAAGATGTGAGCTTCCCGCTCCCGCGCGAGTTGCGGGTGCTGGCGGGGTGATGACATTGGCCCCAGGACGTGCGAGCTTCACGGGGCCGCACGCGGAACGCCCCCAGCCCCTCGGGCTCTACCCCCGCAGCCCGAGGCACGCGGCCCCCACCGCCACAATCAGGCACGCGAGCAGCCGCCGCGGCCCGAGCTGTTCGCCAAGAAAGAGCCACCCCAGAACGGCCGCGACAACGACGCTCGACTCCCGCAGCGCCGAAACCTGCCCCATCGGGCTGATGCTCGCCGCCCAGATGACGATGGCATACGCCGCCAGCGACACCACGCCGCCCGCCGCCGAGCGGAGCACACCGGACTCGAACCGAACGGGCTGGCGCGCCCACACCAGGAGCATCGCCAGCCCGTTGAACACGAACAGCCACGCCGCGTAGGACCAGGCGTTGCCAGATGCCCGGCTCCCGAGCCCGTCGATAACCGTGTAGCCCGCGATCGTCGCCCCCGTTAACACGGCGGGTCCGACGCCATGGGCGAGTTGCCCCTTCCGAGATTCCCGGGCCAAACCGAAAATCCCGACGCAAACCAGCGCGATCCCGACGAGCGCGGAGGCGCCGAGTCGTTCCCCGGCTACGAGCGCCGCGCCGGCGGCCACGAGCAACGGAGAGGAGCCACGGGCGACCGGGTAGGACACGCCCAGGTCCCCGTGCCGATAGGCCCTCACCAGCAAAAAGTTGTAAACGACGTGGAGAACGAGCGAGAGGAAGATGTGGAGCCAGCTCTCCGGCAGCGGCAGGGGCAGGAAGGCGGCCCACACGGCAGACGCTAGCCCCGCTGTTGTGGCCATCACCGTGATCGAGCGCATCCGGTCGCCCCGGCCTTTCAATAGGGCGTTCCACGATGCGTGAAGGAGGGCGGAAAACAAAACCAGACCAGCAACCCACGGACTCACGGCTCAACGGGCAACGTGCCCCCTCGTCTGATTACGACGGTCTAAAGAGCAGACCCGGTTCCGTTCGGCACCGGCTCAGGGGGCCAGTGTATGGAAACCCGCGCCACCGAAGACCGCGCGCCCCGAGCCTCACCGGGTGCGCCTTCGGTGGAGGTTCGATTAGACAGTTGCGGCCCGGACCTCAACCGCGCTGTCCGCGCTCACTCAGCGTAATAGAGGAGTTGCTTTATCTTCCCCTCTGGGGTTCGGAAGAGGAGCGCCCACATCACGCTTGTCTTGTACGTCAGGGCCACTGTCGCCACTTCCATACCGCCCCGCTCGGAGGTGCCTCGCACCTCCACCTTCTTTGGTTCGCCCAGTGCCTTCAACCGCGCTCCGCCGGCTTTCACCCGCTCGTCGGTCCGGTACGCGCTGTATTCCTCCCCCAACTTCGTGCGGTCCACCTGTCCCGCGCTCATCCCCTTGAGCAACCCGAGAACGGCCTCCTTCGGGCCGACCCCGGCCACCTTCGGCACCGGCGGGGCCTCTTGCGCCTCTACATCCTTGAGCAAGAACCGGAACATTTCGCCCCGGAGCTTTGACGTGGACACGTGCTCCGAGTTCGACAGCACTACGATCCCGGTCTTGGCCTGAGGGATGAACGTGTTGGCCGATACGAACCCGCTCACTGTCCTCTGCTGGGAGGGTTGAAGCCGTCGCCTTTCAGGCGACGGCTTTAGCAGGTATAAGGCGTGGTCATGGACTCCCATCGCCACGGCCCGCATTCAGTGTTCTCGATCCACCTGCACCTGGTGTGGGTGA
>DASWYH010000891.1:0-6514 GCA_036405095.1 Gemmata sp.
CGACCCGTTCGAGCGGGCGCCCACCCGGCCGAATTGCGAGGAAGTACCAAACGGCGGCGACCGTAAGCGCCATTGCGGTTCGCCAGAACCATCGCTCGAACACGCCGAACCCGTCGCGCTGATCGGCAATCACGATATACCCCTCGAACGAACCCGGGTCGCGAATGGTTTTGATCCGGAATGCCGATTTTATTTTTCCGCCGGCTCTCGCATGAAAGCCTGCGGCTCGACATCGAGCGCGAGGCAGCACCGCAGAACAGTCTCCCACGAAGGGCGGTAGGCTGTAGCTTCAGACTCATATTCGGCAATTCGGCTTTGGGCAACGCCGATCGCGTCCGCAAAAGCCTTTTGCGTCAACCTCGCCTTCTTACGCAACTCTCGCAAGCGCGGACCGAACCACCCTGCGAACTGATCGGCCCGCGTCTTCACCTGCTCAACATCCATCTGCGCCCCTCGTGCCCGATCGACTGCGCCCACTTCATCCTATCACACCGGGCGGAAAAGAAAATCCGGTATTCCGATTGACACAAAATCGGGATGGCGTATTATTCCAGTGCGACGGAACGGGACACCTGACACGGAGAGATGAGATGGGCCAGTCGAACACGGTGCAAGTGGAAGTGTGGGTGATGGTGGACGAGAACGGCAGCTACGAAGTCGCGAAAGAGGCCGGTGACCTGCAAGCGGGCGCGGGCGAGTGCTGCCGGTTCGTGAAGTTGACTGTGAAGGTTCCGAAGCCGCAACCGGTCGAACTCACGGCAACGATCGAAGCGGAACCGGAAGCCGCACAACTGAGGATCGCGTAACGAGCCAATCGCGGGTCGCGAGGTTGCGGCCCGCTCTCCTCCCCCTCTTTTGGAGCGCCCGGCATGAGTTTCTTGAGCCGCATTCGTGAGACACTTGGGAGCGGTCCGCGCCATCACAAGGCACTCGGGCACGCGCAAGCGGCAGACGGTTCGCCCGACGACCGGCCGACGATTACCGTTGAGGTGTGGGTGTTGGTGGACTCGGAAGGTCGTTACGTCGCGGACGCGGACCCGGAAAACCTCAGCGACGAATACGCTTTCCAGGTCGGGAAGATGACGCTCGGCAAGCCCGTCCAGCTCGTGAGGCTAACGGCAAGTCTGGCGCTCCCGCGCCAGATCGAGCTTACCGCGGTTGCTGCGGAATAGTGTACGGGCGCCCGGTGTGGCAGTTGCCACACCTTGAACCCGAACCTGCACTTTTCCCGGGGTTTTCTTAGCACAAAATTTACCAACATCTAAATTTGTCAATTGAGCGCAAGTCATTTGTGCGAGATAATTAACGCTCGAAAACGCCCCGTTAGTCCGTTGTATCCGCTACTTCTTATCGGTACGCTGAACGGAACCCGCCGCCTAACCGGAACTCATCGCATGCGCACCCGTCTCTCCCTCCCCGTTTTCGTTCTCGCCTGGGCCGCACTCGCCTCCGCAGCGGACTCGTGGCCCGGGTTCCGCGGCCCCACCGCCGACGGGCACTCCGCGAGCCAGAACCCGCCCACGAAGTGGAGCGAAAAAGATAACGTCCTTTGGAAAACCGAGATCCACGGCAAGGGCTGGTCGTCGCCGGTCGTGCTCGGCGATCAGGTGTGGGTCACCACTTCGGACGAGGTACTCGACACCGCACCGCAGCCCAAGAAGGGCGGCCCGCCGGCCAACCCGGTGAAGGAACTGAAGCTCTTCGCGGTGTGCGCGGACCGCAAGACGGGCACCATCTTGCACGACATCAAGCTGCGCACGGAGGCGAACCCCGCGTACTGTCACCCCTTTAACAGCTACGCGACACCTACCCCGTATATCGAAGAGGGCCACCTGTACGCGCACTTCGGGAGCCACGGCACGTTCTGCGTCGATACCGCAACCGGCAAGGTGCTGTGGGAGCGGCTCGACCTGAAGTGCGACCACTTCCGCGGTCCGGGGTCGTCGCCCGTGGTGTACGGCGATCTCTTGTATCTCATCTTCGACGGCTTCGACCGACAGTACGTGACCGCGCTCGACAAAAAGACCGGCAAAACCGTGTGGAAGACGGACCGCCAGATCAAATACGCCAGCAGCAACGGGGACTACAAGAAGGCGTACGCCACGCCGGTGCTGCTGAAGGTCGGCGGGAAGGACTGGCTGGTGTGCCCATCCGCGGAATGCACGATGGCCTACGACCCGAAGACCGGTGAAGAGATCTGGCGCCTGACCCACGGCGGGATGAACGGGGCCGCGCGCCCGGTGATGGCCGATGGGTTGCTGTACCTCAACAGCGGGCACACCGCCAAGCTCTTCGCGCTGAAGCCCGACGGGCTGAAAGGCGCCGTGCCGAAGGACGCCATCGCGTGGCAGACCGCGAAGGGTGTTTCGACCCGCCCGTCGCTGCTCGTGGCGAACGGCCTACTGTTCATGGTGTCGGACAACGGTATCGCGACGTGTCTGGAAACCGCGACCGGGAAGCAACTGTGGAGCGAGCGGCTCGACGGCGAGTTCTCCGCGTCCCCCGTGTACGCGAACGGCAGCGTGTACTTCTGCAACCAGACCGGTAAGACCTTCGTCATCAAGGCGGACAAGGCGTACACCCCGCTCGCCGAGAACCGCCTCGACGGCGGGTTCATGGCCTCCCCGGCGCTCGCGGGCGACGAACTGTTCCTACGAACGAAAACGCACCTGTACGCGATCGGCAAGAAATAAACAGGAGACGTGTTCAGACACCTGAACGGCAGAAAAACCGAAAGGCCCCGAGGCAAATGCTTCGGGGCCGCTCATCGCCTCGGTGGTCGCATTCATATCTGACTAATCGAATTGCCCTCGGCCTCCCAAGGTGGGTAGATGTAGGCTCCATCAACGTGAATCCCACCGAGGGATCTGCCCTGAAACCGAGTCATCCCCCGGTGCGGTTTCGAGTTCGGGACGGCAAACGGCCCACCGGCGACTTTCGGTTTGATGATTTCTGCTGCCGCTTTTGCCATCTGGTGATTTACATCGAGCACGATCACCGAGAACGGGTCCACGCCCCACTCCGGAGCGTCACGCAAAAGGGCGTGGACGAGTCGATATACGCTGGCGGCCCCGTCCGACCCGACTTGCGGAGAAGCGAGGTAGAGGATCCATTTTTCTTCGCCGCTCAGTCGCGCCCAAAGCGCGACATCGATTTGAATCGCCCTGCCGATCAGGGCGTCAATGAGCCGCCAACCGCCGGCGAGTTCGGGATTCACCATTGTGTCTTGATCCACTGAAGCACTCCGTGAGCGGGGTCGGCGACCGCCTCATAAAGGGCCTTCGCCTCGGGTTCCGAAATCCGATGATACCGCTTCTGTTCCGTCCACTCTTTGGCAAGCCCCCAGTACCCGGAAAGTATGGGATCAGCGGCGGTGGCAGCTTTCCAAGCGGGTAGTAGTCCGGCCAAGTTCACGAGGTCGCCAACGTCGTGAGTGTAGCACCGCTCGGAGAACTTCTTTTCTGGAAACGCATCGGTCGCGAGGATCTGCCTGATGATGCACGCTTTGAGCGATACTTCGACCGCATAACCGGCCAAGTAGTACGCCCCGTCCCACATGCCGAGGTCCAACAATCCCTTGGCTTCGACGAGACGCACATCGGCGAGTGCCTGGAAGTCGGCTCGAGTTACGATCGGCGTACTCAACGGGCGGCCTCCGGAGATAACCTCGCTCTCTTATCTTACCGCAGCACCCGTGGCGTGCGAAGTCGGTACTCACCCGCGGGCGCGAACCCAGATTGTGGGGCAACCGGTCCGAGTCAACATCCGTGCCTACCAAAACGGCCCATCACGCCGCCCGCCACAATCAACACAACACCTTTCCAAGAAGTACTTTGCGTCTTTACGGCTCGCAACCTGACGACGTGTGTCCCCCGGTCATTCGTTTGCCATATGCACCGCGGCCCGCAAGGAGCGTTCGGTTGACGCCGGGGGCTCGGTTCCTATCTTGGTTAACGCGAGACGGGTTCTGCCGCACCCCATCCGAGGCGCGGCAGACGAAGAGGGAAGCCGGTGTGATTCCGGCGCAGGGCCGCTGCTGTGTTCGGCCAGAGTTCGCGCAACCTCAGCCACTGCGGACAACCGTGGGAAGGCCGCGCGAGACTCGCCAAGAGCCGTAAGCCAGAAGACCTGCCCGTTCGCGATTCCATCGTTCGCAGGCCCCGGACCGGGCACGAACGGGCACGGCTCTTTTTTCCATGCTGCGCGCGCAGCAGGCTCGGCCCGTTTTTGCTCCCGGTGAGGCCCGAACACTGTCTCGCCCGACCCGGCGAGAAGGAGCCGAACCGTGCGCTTCTCTTCTCAACTGCCCCTCTCTGAGGGGCAACAGGCACCCGCGCGCCGCGCGTTTACGCTGATCGAACTGTTGGTGGTGATCGCGATCATTGCGATCCTCATCGGGTTGCTGTTGCCCGCGGTCCAAAAGGTGCGCGAGGCCGCGGCGCGGACCAGGGGCCAGAGCAACATGCGGCAACTCACACTCGCCGCGATGAACTTCGAGTCCGCCAACGGGGTTCTCCCCCACGCCTACGAACTCCAGACCGCGGACTTCCTTCAAGCCAAGTACCCGTTCGGCTACGCGGTCTCGTCGCCCCCGTCTTATGCGGTCACCTCGGTGGACCCGTATCAGGGGATTCTCAGCCCCTACTACGAGGGGAACAACAAGATCAACGTGTCCCCGAAGTTCGAGGCTCATCGGTCCTTCATCACCCTCGTCTTCCTCGGCTCGACGGGCGGCTACGCCTACAACCGGAACCTGACCTCGAACCCCCTCAGCCCGCAGTCCTTCACGGTGAAAGCGCCGGTCAAGGGGCGGGCGATCGTCACCCTCTCCGCGACCTCGCAAACGTACATGTTCGCGGAAGCGCTTCAGCTCACCAAGAGCGGCAACCTGGCCGAACAGGGGTCGTGCATGTTCGGCTCGCCCCTGATCCCGAACGGGAGCAGTTTCGACCCGAACGCGACCCAGGCGATGGCCAGTTCGGCCGTCGTGTTTTCGCCGTTCTGGTGGAACGGTCAGACGATGGTTTCTTTTGTCGACGGGCACGTCGAAATGCGCGGCCCTATGACACCGGAGCCCTCGATCGCCTCCTTCCCCCAAGCGACGTGGGACGCGGCCAAGATCACCTACAAAACGATCCAACCCGGCTTCCTGCCGCAAAGCCCGGACGCGCGTTACACCACCGACTGAGCCAAAGCGTCAGCGATGAACCCGCGCGGCTGTGTGAGTGTCACGAAGGGGGCCGCGCCGAACGCGGCTCCTCTTGTTCCGAGGGTTCCACCGATGGGCCACATCGTTCTGCTGGGCGATTCGATTTTCGATAACGCCCGGTACGTGCCCGACCGGCCGCCGGTGATTGAGCAGGTGCGCCGGGGGTTGCCCGCGGGCTGGAAGGGCACCCTCGTGGCCGTGGACGGGCACACCGTCGCGGACGTGGCGGCTCAACTGCCGCGCGTTCCCGCCGACGCGACCCATTTGGTTGTGAGCGCGGGCGGGAACGATGCGCTGTTGGCCGCCGGGTTGCTCCGCGAGCCGGCGGTAACGGTGGGTGACGCGCTGGCAACAGTTGCGGAATCGCTGGCCGAGTTCCGCGCCGCCTACCGCGCGATGTTGGCGAGCGTTCTGGCGCTCGGGAAGCCCACCGCGGTCTGCACGGTCTACGACGCGGTCCCCATCATCGGGGCGGCGGAGCGGGCCGCACTCGCGGGGTTCAACGACACCATTTCGCGAACCGCGGTGCGCGCCGGTGTTCCCCTGATCGACCTGCGGGTGGTCTGCGACCACGCCGATGATTACTCGCCGCTGTCGCCGATCGAACCGTCGGTGGTGGGCGGCGCGAAAATCGCCGATGCGATCTGCCGGGCGCTCGCCGGTCACGACTTCGCGACCACACGCACCGGGGTGTGGGTGTGACCGGACGCGCCGGAAATGCCCACCACGAAGGCCACCGCGGGCGGGTCCGCCCGGGGCGACCTGGTGTGCCCATACGCCGCCTGTCCCAAACGGGTGAACGGGACTCGCCCGGGTTCCTCAACCAATAGGTCGGTATGCTCTCTTACGCATCGATCACCGAATCCGCCGACCGCCGGTGGACGTTTCGGCTGCTCGACCGACTGGCCGCCCCCGACCTGGCGGATGACGAGCGGGCCGACCTGGTCACTGCGCTCACGGCCGTGTCCGACCGGCGGGCCGTCCCGCTCCTGGAGCGGGTGCTCACGGACCGTTCACGGTCGCCGGGGGTTCGCGAGGCCGCGGGCACCGTCCTGCGGGACATGCCCGACCTCAATGTGGACTGGGCGGAAGGCACTTTGCGGGGCTGGTGGCTTTCCTGCGACCCGATTCTGTGCCGACACGCCCTCCGGTCGATGGGTTCGCATCACTGTCCTCTGCTGGGAGGGTTGAAGCCCTCGCCTTTCAGGCGACGGCTTTAGCAGGTATAAGGCGTGGTCATGGACTCCCATCGCCACGGCCCGCATTCAGTGTTCTCGATCCACCTGCACCTGGTGTGGGTGACGA
>DASWYH010000892.1:0-2247 GCA_036405095.1 Gemmata sp.
GCACAAGGGGCACAAAAGAAAACCGAAGACAAGAAGAATGGGTTCAGATTCTCTTCTTGTCTTCGGTTTTCTTTTGTGCCCCTTGTGCTTCTTTGTGGCCAACCGGTATTTGAACTTACGCAGCAGGTTCGACCGTAACGCCGAGCGGGTGCGCGCCCTTCTTCACGAACGGGTCCGCCCCGCACGATTTGATCTGATCGGCCTTCAGTTCCGCCACTTCCAGCGCCCCGATCCACACCGCGGCCTTCCCCTTCTGGTGCGCCTCCAGCATCAACTCGACGCACTTCTCCACGGTGTAACCAAACACCTTCCGCAGCACCGTAACAACGAAATCCATCGTGTTGGAATCGTCGTTGTGGAGGACCACCGCGTAAGGGGGCTGGCGCCGCGTCTTGGTTTCCGTTTCCTGTTCGGGAACGACTTCCGGGACTGGTGTGGCATTGGCCATAAGTTCCGGTCTCTTCGGGGTGGGCGGAACAACGCTGGCGATTATACCCACCCCACGCGGGAAGGGGAAGTGCGTCGCTCGGGGCTCGGGGCGTGCGAAACCGAACCCGCGGGCCGCTCGCGCTCAGTCACCGCCCCCGCCGCAACCGCCACCACACCCACCTCCGCCACCGCCATCCCCCCCGCCACCACCACCGCACCCACCCCCGCCGCCGTCGCTCCCGCTCCCGCCGCCGCAACCCGAACCGCACCCGGTGCTGCACCCGCTCGAAGAGGCTTCGGACGTCTGCCGCGGATACCACGCCTGGAGCGGCGCGATCGGGGTGCCGACCAGCACCGCCGTGCCGAACAGCGCGACCGCCATTCCCGCGTCCCCGTTGTTGTGCCACTGGGCGCCGGTCTTGAGCGCGGCGTGCCGGTCTTTTTGCTTCGCAAGAAGAACTTTCCCCCGGTTACTGAGCCGGAACGAGCCCGACGACAGGGCGATCAGCCCGAAGACGCCGCCGACAATCGACATGATGGTGAGGTACTGGGTGGGCCGGTTCGCTTGCGCCGCGAAGAGGAACTGCGGCAGCGCGAGGCAGAGGTACACGAGCGCCAGCGGAATGAGCGACGCGAGCCAGATGCGAATTTTGCGCAGCGCGGGGAGCGCGATTTCCTCGCGTTCGAGTCGCTCCACTTCCTTTGCGAACGCGATCTCAACCGCTCGCTCGACCGGTTCGAGCGCGGTCAGGTCGTTGGAAACCGGCAGCGCCCCCAAAACCGCCCGCTCCACCCGGCTCGTGTCGTCGGGCACCGGACCGACGGCCACGAGCCGCTTCCCGTCGTCCGCGACCTGCGCCAGCCCGCGCCCGACCAGCCGCGCAACTGCGGCGGTTGCGAGCCGCCCCGTGCCGCCGCCGAGATAGGCCGTCTGCTCCCAACTCAGTTGGACGGTGTCATCCGCGGGGGTCGCGTTCGGCGTCCGCAGCACCGAGCGGATGACGCGCCCGCCGCACACCGCGGAAACGATCGCGAGGCCAAACGGCAGGAGAATATCGGCCCGTTTGAGAGCGAACGGGTTCGCGTCGGCACAGCCCGGGAGCAGGAACGCGATCAGCGCGAAGGTCCCGATCAGTTGCGCAACCCGTTTGACGGGTAGCTTCGGGATGACCCAGTTCCGGGCCGTGTTCACGACCCGGTGCCGGGTGTCGTCACCGAACCGCACCGTTCCGCTCGGCCAGATGTCTTCAGGGGGAGGGTGCCCGAACGCTTCTCCGTAAGCGGTGAGCGTCGCGGCGTACATCAAGAGGTGCTTTTCGCCTTCCGCCGGTCCGCCTTTGGTGGGTTCGTGGTGCAGCGGGCGCCCGATCAATTCGCCGCAGAACCGCTGCCAGTAGGACTTCGTGTAAGTGAGGTGCAGGTGCCACGCGGCGTCCACGTCTTCGGACGGGCACACCAGGAACCCGGTCGTGGCGGCCAGAAACAGGAACCGCTTGTACTCTTCGACAACGCGCTCGGCAAAGGAGGGCGCCCACCCGTGTTCGCGCGCGAGTCGAGCCACGAAGGGGAGGGGAACTTCGCCTCCGTCGATGTCGAACGCGAGGACGCGCGCGAGCAGTTCCGACCGAGCCGAGTCCAAAGGGCGAGACATGGGAGTGTCCCTGCGAGGTAAGTGCCAGCCACTCGCAGTGTATTTCGTTGCAACCGCCGGGTCGTTAAAGAAGAAGACAAGAAGAGGAGGGGCCACAAAAAAGCACAAAGGGCACAAAAGAGAACCGAGAATCAGAGGAGGCAGAAAGCGTGTGATCCACAGATGAC
>DASWYH010000893.1:0-1705 GCA_036405095.1 Gemmata sp.
CGCCGAGCGCAGCATGAACTCGACCAGTACGGGCGGGCGGGCCGGCGGGATCGCGGGGGCCACGAGCAACATCACCCGCGCCGGCGGGGCGGCCACCACCACGAGCGGGAGCAGCGGGGCGGCCAAGGAAGAGGTGATCCAGACCGATTACCTCGTGTCCGAAACGCTCCGCGACATTGAAGAGGGAACGGGCGCCGTTTCCCGCCTCAGTGTCGCCGCGCTCGTCGATCTGACGCCGCAAAGTGAGGGCCAGGCGGTCATCAGCCAGGCCGACGTCGAGGAAATCATTAAACAAGCAGTCGGGTTCCGTTCGGGCCGAGATAACGTTACAATCGCACGAGCGCCGCTGAGCGGCCCCGAGGCCGCGGTGCCCGACGACACCCTGGTGCGGCTCCAGAAGTTCCAGACGTACGTGAGCCTCGCGCGGAACCTGAGTGTCGCCGTTGCAACGGTCCTGGTGTTTCTGGTAATCGGGTTACTGGTTCTGCGCCGCGGCGGGCGCGGGGCCGCCGACGCGCCGCGGAGCGAAACCGCAGCCGGGACCGCGGACGCCGCAGCCGGGACCGCGGGGGCCGCCCCGACCGGCCCGACCCCGCCGCCGACCCAGGAGGAGCGGCGGACCGCGGAGCTGGCCAAGTTCCAGGCCCTGGCCCGCAACGAGCCCGGAAACGTGGCGACCGTGTTCAACGTGATGCTGGGCGAGCAGTCGATCTAGCGATATCTCAATGAAACTGCAGCCCGATAATCGCCCAATTGGTATCCAGAATGACTGAACCTACCAGCGAGTCCACGGGCGAAGATGCCGCCCTCCTGTTGCTCCGGGTGCTGCCCGTGGAGGTCGCCGAGGGTGTCCTCGGGCAAATGGGGCTGGAAGCCGGCATGCGCCTGCGGCGCCGGCTCCGCACCGCGCCGACCGAGGCGCCGGGCACCGACGAGCTGGACGACGCGCTCGCGCAGTTCTACGACCTCCGCCGGATCCTCGACTACCGGGCCCGGCGGACCCCGGAGGAGCTGGCCGCCGACCAGCCGCCGCCGCTGAACCCGATCGACGAACTCAAAACGATCCCGCCGGAGCAGATCGCCCGCGCGCTGGAGGGCGAACAGGCCGGGGCCGTCGCGCTCATCCTCACGTGCCTCGACGCCACGACGACCGGGCAGGTGATCCGCCGGCTCCCGATGGAGATCCGGGCCGACATCGCCCTGCGGCTCGCGAAGCCCGGGGCGCGCAACCTCGCGCTGCTCCAGCCGCTCGCGAAAGCCGTGGTCGATAAGGCCCGGAAGCTCAAGGACGTGCCCGCCGAGCCGTCCCAGGAGGAGCTGATCCAGAACCTCGCCGACATGCTCCGCACGTTCCCCCGCGGGGACCGCATGCCCGTGGTGCTGAAGCTCGAAGAGACCGACCCCGAGGTCGCGGCGCGGGTGGTGGAGAAGCTGTACCGGATGGACGACATCCTCCGCATCCCGGACCGGCAGGTGCAGATGCTCCTCGGGAAGCTGGACGTCAAAACCGTTGCGGTCGCGCTCAAGGGGGCGCTCCCCGCGATCCGCCAGAAGGTCACGTCCAACATGTCGAGCCGCTCGAAGTCGGTGCTCGAAGAGGAGAGCGAGCTGCTCGGGTCGATCGCGGAATCGACGGTGCGCGAGGCCCAGGGCACCGTTCTGGCCGCGATCCGCAAGGGCGAGGAAGACGGCCAGATCACGATGG
>DASWYH010000894.1:0-1897 GCA_036405095.1 Gemmata sp.
GAGGAACTTGTCGCTGCGGATGTAGAGCGTGTTGTGCGCAAGCGCGGGCGTTGCCCGGACCGGTTCCGGGAGCTTGACCGAGTGCGCCACGTCCGGGGCATCTTCACCGGCTACCACCACCGTAACCATCCCCTCCAGGGACGCAAGATAGATGTGTCCGTTCGCGGCCACCGGGGACGCGTAGAACCGGGTGCCGGCCTTCACCCGCTCGGCCTCGTAAACCGGTTTCCCGGTCTTGGCGTCGAGGCAGGTCAGAAGCGGTCCGTCCTTAAGCAGATAAAACTTGTCGCGGTATACGATCGGGCTGGGGACGTAGGGCAGGTGCTTGGTGTAGCTCCACGCCACCTCACCCTTGCCGCCCGGCTTGAGCGCAACCGCGCGGTTCTCCCCGCCGGCGAGCACCTTCATGTTCCCGGCCCACTCTTCGCTGGTGATCTTGCCATCCTTGTTGGGGTCGTTGTTGTCGAAGAAGTTACCGAACGGGGTCTTTTGCGCGCCGGCCTTGGTAAGGTAGCCGAGCTTCTCCTCGCCGGCGGCCTTCAGGATCTCCTCGAACGACGGCAGCTTGAAGTCCGCCCCGCCCGGCGACCAGCCCGAGTAGACCAGCGTGTCCTTGTACACCACCGGCGTGGTGCAGGCGACCGCGGCCATCTTGTTGACGGTCCACAGCTCCTTGCCGGTGTTCGGGGCGTAGGCGGTGAGGGACGCCATGCCGGGAACGACCAGCACCTCCTTGCCGCCGTCGGTCCACATGATCGGCGAACTGTACGCGGTCCGCTGCTTGCGCTCGGCCTTCCACTTCTGCGAGCCGTTCGCGAGGTCGATCGCGAACACCGCGGAGTCCTTCGACAGGTCGCGCGCGAGGAACACCGTTCCGCCGGCGAGCACCGGCGAGGTGCCCGAACCGAACTCGTTGTTGGTGACAGCCGGGGGCAACTCGAACTTCCAAAGTTCCTTGCCGTCGAGGTCGTAAGCGATCAGGCCGCACGAGCCGAAATAGCTCACGACGGTTTTCCCGTCGCTCACGGGCGTGGACGCGGCCGGGCTCCCCTCGGTCGGGTGGTACGGCTCGATCTTCTGGGCCTTCGCGTCGGCCCGCCACAGCTCCTTACCGTCCGCGCACGAGTAGCACATCGTGAAGAGCTTACCCCCCTCGTATGCGGTCAGCACGATCTTGTTACCGACGACGATGGGCGAGGACGCGCCGGGCGGCACCGCGGCTTTCCACGCGAGGTTGTCCTTGGGTCCGAACTTCACCGGGGGCTTCTGGTCGTCCGCGACACCCGCCCCGCCCGGGCCGCGGAACTGCGGCCAGTCGGCAGCGGTGCCGAGGGCGGGAGCGAACACGAACAGCAGACCGAGTGCGACGCGATTCATTCACCATCTCGCTTGGGAACTGGGCGAAACCGACACGCGACACGCCCGACGGGCGGGTCACACATGGATCACGGCATCACTTACACCGAACCGCACCTTCGCGGCCTCCGCATACTTGTCATCGGCCGCACGGTACCCGGCGGTGGCGATCACCGCCGACGCCAGGCCCTTGGCCTTGAGGCCCAGGATCTCGTCGTACTGGTCGTTCTGGAACCCTTCCATCGGGCACGCATCGACGCCCATCAGCGCGGCGGCCGAGAGGAACACGCCCAGCGCGATGTACGTTTGCCGCGCGGCCCACCGGTGCGCCTGGGCCGCATCCATGCGGGCCAGCGACCCGAGCATCATCTGCTTGAAGCCTTCGAGCGCTTCAACGGTCGTGTTGCGCACCTCGGCCGTACGCGCAACGTAAGCCTCGATGTCGGCCGGCGTGGGCGGGTTCTTGGCCGCGAACACCACCAAGTGCGAGGCGTCGAGTATCTGCGGCTGGCTGTACGACACCGCGTGCAAGCGCTTGCGC
>DASWYH010000895.1:0-4259 GCA_036405095.1 Gemmata sp.
GTCCCTTCGGCGTTGGTGCGGCAACCGACATTCTGTAGTCTGTCGGTGTCACCTTCCTGGGACCAGGAGCGCTCCCGTGCCCCTTCACCTCACGAAATCCGCAACCTTTGTCGCGCTGGCGCTGTCGGTCGGGCTCTTCACCCTGCCCGCGTGCAAGAAGCGCCCGCCCACCACGCCGGACTCGCCGGCCCCCACTCCCGGACCAGTCACTACCCAAGGCACCACGAGCCCCACCCCCAGCGCCGGCGGCTACGTCCCGCCCCCGGCCCCGCGGGTCCCGATCTTCCGTACCCAAGAACCGCGGGCCGCGGCGCTGCGCGGGGTGGCCGAAAACAACACCAAAGAGATCGTCCTCGCGCTCCGCAACTTCGAACTCACCAACGGCGCGCTCCCGGCCGGGTACGCGGACAGAACGGGCAAGCTCGGCCTGAGCTGGCGGGTCGCGATCCTCCCGTTCCTCGAACACGACAACCTGTTCAAGCAGTTCAAGCTCGACGAACCGTGGGACAGCGAGCACAACCGAAAGCTCATCCCGATGATGCCGAAGCCGTTCGCGCCGCCGAACGAGAGCACCTACGGCTGGACGTTCGCGCGGGGGTTCACCGGCCCCAACACCTGGCTCCCGCCCCTGCAACCGCCCGTGCACTCGGGGCAACTCGTGTTCGGTGTGAAGCTCGCGCAGCTCACCGACGGCATGTCGGCAACGGCGCTCGTGGCCGACGCGGGCGAACCGGTCATCTGGACCAAGCCCGATGAAATGGTGTTCGGGCCGAACGCGCTCCCCAAGCTCGGTGGGGTGTTCGAGAGCGGCACAATCGTGGGGCTGGCCGACGGGTCCACGCGATTGGTCCGCAAGAACGCGGACCCGCAACTGTTCCCGCGCTTGATCCAAATCAACGACGGGAACCCCGTGCAGTTTGACGACTGAGCCGAACGGCTCTCAAATCGACCCTGTTTCCACTACGTGTTGGCCGGCCGCGGCCTCACATCCGGGGGCGCGCCGGAAGGGCGGTCGTCTTGTAGTCCGTGTCGGGAGCCCGGGGCGGGATTTGGTAGTCGCGCACCCGGAAGCGGAACGGGCGGGTTCGCCCGCCCCGCCGTTCCGCTTCCGGGTGCGCTCGGGGGTCACTTGGTGCCGTGTGTCCCGCCCGGTGCCGCGGTTTCGCCGCCATCCGTTCACGGCCTCGCCGCACTCCTCGTTGAGCCGCATCGAACCATCGGCGGAGGCGACCCACGTTGTCGGGGCCTCGTGGTGCGGGCCGTTCGCGTTTGCGTCTCCCTTCGGGAGCTTGATTCCGTTACCCGGGGCCCGGTCCGCGGTGCCGAGTTGGCCCCACAGGAGCCGAACACGTTCAGGTGTTCGCGAACGTTGCTGGTGCTCGTCCCTTATTCATCGCGGTTCCCTCCTCTCGGTGCGTTGGGCACAGAGGAGAGTTGTAACCGCGCGCCGTCAGGCGGCCTGGCGCGCGTGGCCCATGCCGGCACGGCTCTCGAGCGTGCGCATGAGCGAATCGTACTGGCGATGAACGCGGTAGGTCTCGACGATCGAGCGGGCGTGCAGCACGCCGGGGACGTAGAAGAACAGCGTCAACCCGAAGTTCTTGGCGGCCTGGGACGGGGTCGCGGTGAGCAACACGGCGAACGGTGGACACACGAGAACGAGAAGGACTAACATGGGAACGACTCCAGAAACTCGAATCCGTTCGGAAAAAATAAATCTACCTTCACCCTACCGGACGAGTGGTGAGCCCCCGCTTAACAAATCCTGAAAGACCGGTGATAATTGGGCTGTCCGCGCAAAAAAATGAGCCGCGGACCTCGCCTGCGGGCGACGAACTTAAAAAGATGCGCCGGCTCTGTACAGGCACCCGGCCTTTGGAATTCAAGTCAATGCCATCGAGTCGAAGGCCCCGAAACTGTTTCCAACGTTGAGCTTTCGACTTTGTGACACTGGACCCAAAGCTATCAGCCGTGTGTGGGGGTGGGTGAAGTTACCGAACTCAAAACGCTCCTACCACGTCCGTTTGTAACGGAGCGGGAACATCTTTTCAAGTCATACGCTTGTGCGGCGGGTCGATTTCACCCATCGGGCAGAGTTCCGTTAACCGATACCGTTCGTGACCAACAACCTAACGCGAACAACCGGAACTCTCAGAAATCGTTCACGATGACGGTCCTGTAGATAGTACAACCGTCGATCCGGCGTGAAAAAGCTGCCCGGTTTTCCAGTTCTCGAAGCTGCGCAGCCCGGTCGCGTTTCCCAAACTACCAAATAAGCCACCGGGACCGCCGGTTTACGATTGGTCAAGTGCATACCCCATATGCTCACAGGTCTGGTCAGTCTCCCTTCGCCTTTCAGATTGGTTACCCAGGTCTTTCAATAGTTCGCGTTTGTTTATTCCTGATCAGGCGTGAAATGGTCACGTGCTTTTTGACCGCGAACCGTGTGAGTCGTGGCTTTGGTTTCTTCGGCCCTCGCGTCGCCTTCTTGTATCGGTCCAATCGGACCCGCGCATGATCGACCGAAGCCACGCCCCCATTTGCTCGGCCGTCCAACTGGCGATGGGTTCCCATGTTTCTTGGGGCACCGCAATTTACATCCCTCCGACCGTGCGCTCCAACTCCGCCGCCACATATGCTTTACGCGCTCGGGAGTGACACATCGTCCCAGGTCTGGAAGTTGTGTGCCATAAGGGTCGCCAGATTCTCTCGGTGCTTGGTCGGCAGGTCGGCCAGGCACCCGTCGATGGCCCCTGGAACGTCTTGAAATCTTGATGGTGGCGACGGTTCAATACTTCCTCCTTCACGAACTTCCCGAACCGCTCGATCAAGTTCAGGTTCGGCGAGTACGACGGCAAGAACCACGAGTCGATCCCCAGCGCCTTGGCCGCGTCCTGCGCCAGTGCGCACCGCCGAGACCGGGCGTTGTCGAGGACCAACGTGACCGGCACCGAACCTCCGAGGGCCGCGATCTTGTGGAGTGACGCGCACACCGCGGTCGCCGTGATGTACGTCGTGTTGATTTCCGCCACCAGCGCGTGCGTGACCGCGTTGATCGCGCCCAGTACGTTGTACCGTTGCCGGCCCGATGCCGCGCGTCCGTGCAACCGAACGAAGCACCACACCCGGCCCAGGGCTTTGCCACGAGGGCCCAATTTTCAGCGACCTAACGTTGCAGCCAACTACCTGTCGTTGCAAGTCACATCATACCCACTTTTGTGAGGGCCTTCGCCGGCCTTCGCCGGTAGCCTTTCGCAAAACGCGCGAGAGGTGTGCCGATGGAATCCAGGAAGGTGAGATGCGTAGGTTGTGGCTTCCTGTCGGGGAAGGAATGCCCCCGGCGGCCCGACATTGAGAGACGGTCCCATAAGGGTGGTTAAGCCGCCAAATGGTAGCGGAACTCGTCATCCGCATGTTTGCGGTCGAGCCGGTTGAGCATGAGGTGGATCATGGCCAACTTGACGAACGCCTCCGACGAGCGCACGCTCTTCTCCCGGTCCTGGGTCAACCGACGGCACCTGCCCGGCCACACGCACGTCCGCTGCACCGTCCAGCGGATCGGCAACTTGACCCACCCCTTCGATCCGTCCGGGCGACGCACGATGGCCAACTCCCAGCGGGCGTTGTCCTCGACCCACCCGTACAGGGCGTAGTTGTGGTACTTGCCGTCGGCGCACATCCGCTCGACCCGGCCCATTGGCTGGCCTCCAACCGGGGGAACCGTTCCCGGGCGCCGTGGCGTCATCCACGCTCGCGGCGGTCACCAGCACGGCCAGCAGCAACCCCAGGGAACCCACGCCGACGTGCCGCTTCCGCCCGTCGGCATTCTTGGCGTTGTCCCGGAACCGCTGCTCGCCGCCGGAGCTCGTGTCCACCGACTGGCTGTCGACGCTGGCGGTCGTGCGTGGGGAGTAAGGCTTCTCCCGGGGGCGGACCTTCTTCCGGAGCAGGTCGTGGAGGGTGTCGAGGGTGCCGTTGTGCCGCCACTCGTCGAAGTACCGCCAGACCGTACTCTTGGGCGGGAAGTCCTTGGGCAGGTAGCGCCACTGGCAGCCGGTCCGCAGGACGGAGAACACGGCATCGACGACATCCCGCAGGTCCGTCGTGCGTGGTCGCCCGCCGGGGTTGACCGGGATGTGCGGCTCGACCAACCCCCACTGCCCGTCGGTAACGCCGCTCGGGTAGATTTTGGTTCTTATGAACCATTTCGCGCAATCAAGTTTACATTATGTGTTGTTCTGTAAGTAATTGATAGGTTT
>DASWYH010000896.1:0-3817 GCA_036405095.1 Gemmata sp.
GTACCTGGGGTTCTTCCACCGTCGGCCCGAGATGGTGGAGCTGTTCATTCAGGAGCGGGCCGCGTTCCCGCACCACCACCGGCCGCTGTACTTCGTCACCAAGAACGAAGAGATCGAGTGCAAGCACGAAGCCTTCTTCACGCGCCTCATCCAGTCCGGCGTGCTCCGACCGGTGCCGAAGGAGCGGTTCTTCAACGTGCTCGGCGATCTGCTCTACGGCACCATCCTCACGAACCTGCTCACGAGCCGTCCGAACGACCCGAACGTGCAAGCCGAAGACGTTCTCGATGTGGTGCTGAACGGCGTACTGGCACAGGAGGAGACACGATGAACCGCCCGGAGCTTACCCCCCTCCCTGAAGGGAAGGGAGAGAAAAACGATCCGGGTTCGGGTCGCGTATCCCGTGAACGAGTACCCTTTCTCCCCCTTCCCTTCAGGGAGCGGGGCCGGGGGGGTAGGGTGCCTTTGCTTCTGCTTTTCCTGATTCCCGCGTGCGCGCCGAAGCCCCCGTCGACCACCGCGGACGCCGCACCGAAGCCGGTAGCGGTCACGGTCGCCGACGCCAAGTCGATGCCGCTGCGCCGCACGGTGCCCGTGGTGGGCACGCTGTACCCCTACGAAGACGTGCAGCTCGCGCCGAAGGTCGGCGGGCGCGTGCTGCGCGCGTACCACGATGTCGGCGACCGGGTCGGCCCCGGCGAGCTAATGCTCGAACTCGACCCGACCGAGTTCCGGCTCGCGGTCGAACAGGCGCGCCCCGCTTTCGAAGCCGAGCTGCGCAAACTCAAACTGACCGCGCTGCCCGCGACCGACGCGGCGTTCGAGCTGCACATTCCGAAGGTCGATGCGGTCGCCGAGGCCAAGGCGAACGCGGAGCTCGCCGACTCCGAGTTGAAGCGGGCCGAGAAGGAGGTCGCCGGCGGCGTCGGGTCGCGCCAGGCGTTCGACTCCGCCGTCAACCGGGTCGCGGTCGCGCGGACGCGCATCCAGGTGGCGGAAACCGAAGCGCGGGTGACGCTCGCGAACGCCCGCCGGCTGAAAGCGGCCCTCGAAGACGCCGAGCGCCGACTCGCGGACACGAAGCTCCACGCCCCGAACCCGGTCGAGTGGGCCGAGTGGATCAAGCAACTCGGCCCGACCACCACCCCGCTCTCTTACGCGGTCACCTCCAAGACGGTATCGGTCGGCTCACCGGTGGAAACGATGCCGGCGACCAACTGCTACCGACTGGTGATCGACCACGCGCTGAAGTTCGGGGTCGCGGTTCCCGAGAAGCACGCTCCGGAAGTCGCGCTCGGCCAGAAGGTGGAGCTCCGTGTCGAGGCGCACCCCGGAAAGGTGTTCGACGGGTTCGTCGCGCGCATCAACCCGACCACCGACCCCGTGAGCCGCACGTTCTCGGTGGTGGTCGGGGTTCGCAACAACGACGGGCGGCTGAAGTCCGGCGGGTTCGCCACCGGCGACATCGTGACCCGCTCCGACGCCGTTACCACGGTCCCGCCCGAGGCGCTGGTGTCGTTCGCGGGCGTCAACAAGGTGTTCGTGGTCGAGAACGAAAAGGTTCGCGCAGTTGAGGTAACGGTGGGCACGCGCGACAAGGAGTGGTTGGAGGTGACCGGCGTGCCCCCGGGCGCGAAGGTGGTCACCTCGGGGCAGTCGCAACTGGTGGACGGGTCGCCCGTTCGCATTCGCTGATTTTGAAAAGGCCGAACGGCCACAAAGAAGCACAAAGGGCACAAAAGAGGACCAGAAGAATTGACAAGCAAACAGGACTCAACGAGTTCAGAATCACGAGCCGCGCTCATCTACGCCTGTCCTCCTGTGCCTCCTGTTCACTCTGTCAAAGCTCTTCGGCCTTCGGTCTTTTATTGTGCCCTTTGTGCTTCTTTGTGGCCGTTCTCTGTCTTCTCTTGAGACACCCACAATGACCATCTGGGACATCTGCATCCGCCGCCCGGTGTTCACCACCATGCTCGTTCTGGGGCCGGTGGTGCTCGGGATGGCATCCTACGGGCGGCTCGGGGTCGAGCTGTTCCCGAACGTGGACGTGCCCGTGGTCGTCGTGACGACCACGCTCCGCGGCGCCGGCGTGGAGGAAATGGAATCGAGCGTCACGCGCCCGGTCGAAGAGGCGGTGAACACCGTTTCGGGCATCGACGAGCTGCGCTCGACCACCAAAGAGGGCGTGTCGAGCGTCGTCATCGGGTTCAAGCTCGAGCGCAACGGCGACATCGCCGCGCAGGACGTGCGCGACCGCATCTCCACGCTCCTCCCGCGCCTGCCCTACGGCACGGACGCCCCGGTCGTCGAGAAGTTCAACCTCGACGCGGCCCCGGTGGTGACGGTGGTGGTGTCCGGCGGGCGCGGGCGCAAGCTGCGCGAGATCACGGAGATCGCGAAGAAGCAGATCAAGGAAGACCTCGAAGGCGTGACCGGGGTCGGGTCGGTGGTGCTGGTGGGCGGCGAGCAGCGGGCGATCAACGTGACGCTCCGCCCGGACCGGCTCCGCGCGCTCGACCCGCCGCTCTCGCCCGAAGACGTGCGCCGCGCGCTCGCGGCCCAGAACGTCGAACTCCCCGGCGGAAAGGTTGACGGCGGGGGCCAGGAGCGCGGGTTGCGGGTGGTCGGCCGCATCGCCGCACCCGCGGACTTCGAGAACATCATCATCGCGACCCGCGGCGGCGAGAACGGGCCGAAGTACCAGGTGCGCATCAAGGACGTGGCCGACGTAACCGACGACGTGGAGGAGCCCCGCGGCAAGTCGCGGCTGGACGGAAACGTTGCGGTCAGCTTGGTGGTTCAGAAGCAGTCCGGCGGGAACACGGTCGCGGTCGCGGAGCGCGTGAAGGCGCGGCTCGCGAAGATCCAGCCCACGCTCCCGGCCGACATCAAGACGGAAGTGATCCGCGACCAGAGCAAGTTCATCAAGGGGTCGATCGACGAGGTCAAGTTCCACCTGGTTCTGGCCGCGTTCCTGGTGGTGGGAACGATCTTCATCTTTTTGCGCGACTGGCGCGCCACGCTGATCGCCGCGACCGCGGTGCCGACGAGCATCGTGGGCACGTTCGCGTTCATGGACGTGATGGGGTTCTCCCTCAACAACATGACCCTCCTGGGCCTCATCCTCGCGGTCGGCATCGTCATTGACGATGCGGTTGTGGTGCTCGAAAACGTGTTCCGCTACACGGAGGAGTACGGCCTCAGCGGGTGGGAAGCGGCGAGCAAGGCCACGAAAGAGATCGCGCTCGCGGTGGTCGCAACGACGCTCTCGCTGGTGGTGATCTTCGCCCCGATCGCGTTCATGTCGGGTCAGGTGGGCCGGTTCTTCAACAGCTTCGGGTTCGTGGTCGCGTTCGCGATCCTGATGAGCATGGCGGTGAGCTTCACCCTCACGCCGATGTTGTGCGCGCGGCTGCTGCGGGGGCACACTTCGCCCGCTCCCGCAAAAGGGGAGGGCGGGTCCCACGCGCACTCGTCCGGGTGGCTCACGCGGCGGTACGTCGGCACCCTCGCGTGGTCGCTCCGGCACCGCTGGGTGATCGTCCTCGCCACCCTGGTCACGTTCCTCAGCACCCCGGTGCTGTTCATGATCGTGGGCACCGACTTCGTGCCCAAGGACGACCAGAGCGAGTTCGAGGTCGCAATCACGCTGAAGGAGGGCACGACGCTCGCCAAAGCCGAGCAGCAGTGCGCCGAACTGGAAGGGAAGCTCAAACAGGTGCGCGGGGTGACCAACGTGTTCACCGTGATCGGCCCGACCGACGGGCGCGCGCCGAAGGGCCAGGGCGACGTCACGCAGGTGAACATCTACTGCCGC
>DASWYH010000897.1:0-5489 GCA_036405095.1 Gemmata sp.
GATCCGTGCCAATCACGGGCCGTCGGCTCTGGCCGGCTTCTCTTCGGCCAAGTGCACGAACGAAGAGAACTACCTCTTTCAGAAGTTCATGCGGGCGGTGATCGGCAGCAACAACATCGACAGTTGTAACCGCACCTGACACGCCCCGAGTGTCGTCGGTCTGGCGACCACGTTCGGGGTGGGCGGTGGGACCAATTCCTACCAGGAGATCGAGGAGACGGACGTCATCCTCTTGTGGGGCTCGAACGCGCGCGAAACGCACCCGATCTTCTTCCACCACCTGCTGCGGGGCGTTCACAACGGGGCCAAGCTCTACTCCATCGACCCGCGGCGCACGAGTTCCGCGCAGTGGGCGGATTCGTGGCTCGGTCTGGACATCGGCTCGGACATCGCCCTGGCGAACGCGGTCGGGCGCGAGATCATCGCCGCGGGGCTGCACCACCGCGAGTTCGTCGCCCACGCGACCACCGGGTTCGAGACCTATAAGGCCGCGGTGGAGCCGTACACGCTGGAGCACGCGGAGCGCGTAACGGGCGTCCCGGCGGGCACCATTCGCGAAATGGCCCACACCTACGCCCGCGCGAAGACGGGCATGATCTGCTGGACGCTCGGGATCACCGAGCACCACAACGGCGTTGACAACGTGTTGTCACTCACCAGCCTCGCGCTGCTCACCGGGAAGGTGGGCCGGTACGCGTGCGGGCTGAACCCCCTGCGCGGGCAGAACAACGTGCAGGGCGGCGGCGACATGGGCGCGCTGCCGGACCGGCTCCCCGGGTTCCAGCACGTCGAGGTGGACGAGTACCGGCAGAAGTTCGAGACGCGCTGGGGCGTGACGATCCCGCCGAAGCGCGGGTGGACCCTGACCCAGATGTTCGAGGCGATGGGGCGCAAGGAGCTGCGCGCCCTGTACGTGATCGGTGAGAACCCGCTCCAGTCCGAGGCGGACCAGAACCACGCGCGGCGCCTGCTCGAAGGGCTCGATCACGTCATCGTGCAGGACATCTTCCTCACCAAAACCGCGGAACTCGCGGACGTGGTGCTCCCGGCGGCGGCGGCTTGGTGCGAGTCCGACGGCACCGTCACCAACAGCGAGCGCCGCGTCCAGCGCGTGCGAAAGGCGCTCGCCCCGCCGCCCGGCGCGCGCGACGACGTGGACATCATTTTCGCGTTGGCCCGGCGGATGGGCGCGGACTGGGGGGCACCGAACGCCGAAGCCCTGTGGAACGAGCTGCGCCTGCTCAGCCCGGTTCACGCCGGCATGAGCTACTCCCGGCTCGAAGCGGAAAAGGGCTTGCAGTGGCCCTGCTACGACGAGGCGCACCCGGGCGAACTGTTCCTCCACAGCCGCTTGTGGGAGCACCCGCTGACGGGGCCGAAGGTGGCGTTCACCCCGGTCGAACACGACCCTCCCGTGGAAGAACTCACGCCCGAGTACCCGTTCCGGCTCACCACGGGCCGGCGGCTCTCCGAGTACAACACGGGGGTGCAAACGGCGGGCTACTCGTCGCCGCTGCGCCGGTCCGAGACACTCGACCTGTGCCCCGAGGACGCGCGGAGCCTGGGCGTGAGTGCCGGCGAATACGTGCGCGTGTCGTCGCGCCGCGGGGCCGTCGATGTCCCGGTCCGCCTGGACGCGGGGCTGCGCCCGGGTACGACGTTCATGACGTTCCACTTCCCGGACGACATCGCCACGAACCTGCTCACGATCGAGGCCACCGACCCGAAGTCCGGGACGGCCGAGTTCAAGGCCGCGGCCGTGCGCGTCGAGCGGCGAGGGTGACACATGGACCTGCACATCCACGGCCCCGATCCGACCGACGACGAGCGCGCCGCAGTCGATGCCGTCCTCGGCCCGGCGGTTTCGGCCTGGTTCGGAGGTGCGCGCGACCTTAACGCTGAAGGGCGGACGGCGCGCCTCGGCGGTCACGAGGCCCGTTCCCGCCGGGATCTCCTGCTGCCGGCCCTGCACGCGGTGCAGAACCGGTTCGGGTGGCTCCCGCCAGGGGCGATGACCTACATCTGCCGGCGGCTGTCGGTGCCGCCCGCGGAGGCGCACGGGGTGGCGACCTTCTACCACCTCTATTCGGTGACCCCGCGCCCGCCCGCGGTCGTGCATGTGTGTGACGACATCGCGTGTCGGATCAAGGGCGGTGAATCGCTGTGCGCCGAACTGGAAGCCCTTCACGGGCACGGCGAAAGCCCCCCCTGGCGCCGGAGCCCCTGTCTCGGTGAGTGCGAACGTGCCCCGGCCGCGCTGGTGCTCGCCGCCGGCGCCGTTCCTCAGGCCGGGTCGTTCACGCTCACGAGCGCCGAAGGTGCGAAAGCCGCGCTCGCGAACCCCGGCACCCAGGAAGACACGAGCCTCGAGGCGCTCCGCCGCTCTGCCCCCCAGGCGGGCTCTCCGGGGTTGCGGTTGCTCCAGCGCATCGGTGTCGTAGACCCGGCGGACCTCGGAGCCTATCGCGGCACAAGGGGTTACGAGGCGCTTCAGAAAGCGGTCGCGCTCGGGGCCGAGGGCGTCATCCGCGAAGTGACGGCTTCCAAGCTCATGGGCCGGGGCGGAGCGGCGTTCCCGACCGGGCGCAAGTGGGACGCGGTCGCGAAGGCGCCGGCCCGGCCGCACTACCTCGTGTGCAACGCGGACGAGAGCGAACCCGGCACCTTCAAAGACCGGATCGTGATGGAGGGTGACCCGTTCGCGCTCGTGGAAGGGATGACGATCGCCGGGTTCGCCACGGGGAGCGAGAAGGGTTACCTGTACCTCCGCGGCGAGTACCCGCTCGCTGCATTCCGGATGCAGGCCGCCATCGACGCGGCCAGAAGGGCCGGCCTGCTGGGACCCAACGTTCTCGGGGCGGGTTTTTCGTTCGATATCGAGATCCGGCGCGGGGCCGGGGCCTACATTTGCGGCGAAGAGACCGCGCTGTTCAACAGCATTGAGGGGAAGCGCGGCGAGCCGCGGAACAAGCCGCCGTTCCCGGTTCAGAGCGGGGTGTTCGGCAAGCCGACGGCCATCAACAACGTCGAAACGCTGGTCAACGTTCCGCTCATCATTCGCGAAGGTGGGGACGCCTTCGCCGGGACCGGCACGGGCGCTTCTACCGGGCCGAAGCTGTTCTGCGTGTCGGGTCACGTTGAGCGCCCGGGGGTGTACGAACTCCCCTTCGGCCCGACCCTCCGGGACGTGCTCAACCTCGCGGGTGGGGTCGCCAGCGGGAAGCGAATCCGGGCCGTTCTGCTCGGGGGCGCTGCGGGCGTGTTCGTCGGGCCGGACAAGCTCGACATGCCGCTCACCTTCGAGGGCACCCGGGCCGCCGGCGCGACGCTCGGTTCGGGTGTCGTCATGGTGTTCGACGAGACGGTCGATCTGGCCGATATCCTGGGCCGGGTCGCTCAGTTCTTCCGCGACGAATCCTGCGGGCAGTGCGTCCCGTGTCGCGTCGGCACGGTGCGCCAGGAAGAACTGCTCCAGCGGTTGCGGCGCGAGGCGCCGATCGGTTCTGATGAGGACGAACGGGCGCTGTTCAAGGACATCGCCCAGGTCATGCGGGACGCATCCATCTGCGGGCTCGGGCAGACCGCCGCGAACGCGATCGAGTCGGCCCTGCTGACGCTCGACCCGGTGCCGCGCAACGGGGGCCAGAAGTGAGTGCCGATTCGTACTGGTTCAAACCGCCGCCGCGGTCCCGCGAACTCCCGATGGCACCGGTGCGCGACGAACCGCCGCCCGTTGAAATCACCATCGACGGGCAGAAGTTGAGCGTTTCGCCCGCGCGGACGATTTTGGAAGCGTGCCGGTCGGTCGGGATCGACACGCCCACCTTGTGCTACCTCGAAAACCTCACGCCGGTGAACGTGTGCCGCGTGTGCGTCGTGGAACTGGTTGGCGCGCGCACGCTGGTGCCCGCGTGCTCGCGCAAGGTCGAAGCCGGGATGGACATCCGGACCGATTCGCCCCGGGTGCGGCTGTCGCGGAAAATGGTGCTGGAGTTCCTCGGCTCGTCCGTGGACCTGTCCACCGCGCCACAGGTCGCCGGGTATCTGGAGCGGTACGGCGCCGCACCGGCGCGGTACGGCCCCCCGGCCCCATCCGCGGATGCGAACGAGCGCGATGCGCGCGAACCGGGGCACCACCACACCCCCACCGGCGACGCGGCGGAAACCGTTCGTCAGCCGACGAAGATCGATAACGACCTCTACGTGCGCGACTACTCGAAGTGCATCCTGTGCTACAAGTGCGTGGAGGCGTGCGGGACCGACGCACAGAACACGTTCGCGATCGCGGTCGCCGGGCGCGGTTTCGATGCCCGCATTTCAACGGAAATGAACGTTCCGCTGACCGAGTCCGCGTGTGTGTACTGCGGGAACTGTATCGGCGTGTGCCCGACGGGCGCGCTGATGTTTCGCAGTGAGCACGAGATGCGCAAGGCCGGAACGTGGGCCGAATCCCAGCAGACCCAAACGGACACGATTTGCTCGTACTGCGGGGTGGGGTGTACGCTCACGCTCCACGTTCAGGACAACACCATTGTGAAGGTCACGTCGCCGATGGACGTGTCGGTGACGCACGGGCACCTGTGCATCAAGGGCCGGTTCGGGTTCCAGCACGTACAGAACCGTGCCGATGGGGCACCCGAAGGTTAAGGGGCGACGGCCCTGCCCATTGCGCGACCCCGGGGAGACCAGGCGCGTCGCTCAACAGAGGCCGATGTGCCATACATTGGTATAACGGAACATACAAAGCTGCGCCGGAGGCCGTTACTGTTCCGGATGTTCACGGCCCTCTCGGCAGAAGAATTCGACCAATTTGCTATGGCGCGGCACGGTGTTGAAAGAAGGCCCTGCGGCCCTTCCGAACGAGAAAGAAGCGGTTCCAGTAGTTTCATGTGCTCAGGAGTCAGGTATCACTGAGCCGAACAGATGAGAACCGAGCACCGGGGTTCGAAGGGCACACGGAATCGGCACCACGCCCGACTGACCACTTGAAGCTCCAGAATTCGGCTTGAGCCGGGCGGTGGCCCAACTCATCGTCGAGCAAAAGGCAGTCATTAAATTAAATTCCGTCGAGTGCACCGCTCCCGTACACACGAAGCAACTGCTCACCTACCTCCGTCACACCAACTGCCGTCCGGGTCTACTGCGAAACTGCGGTGCCGCGCTGTGAACGGACTTCCTGAAGAGGCGGACTAACTTACGCCGGGCCGCTGTTGAAAGAACACCGATGTTTCGCTCTCTCTCCCCTGCCTTCTGTGCGGCCTTGCATCTTTGCGTAAGCCTGCTCCTGTTCTGCGCCCCCGTTGCCTTTGCCGCCCCGCCGGCGAAGTTCTTCGAGGCGCACTGTAACTCCTGTCACGACGCCGACACCAGGAGCGGCGGACTGGACCTCACAGTGCTCACGTTCGCGCCGGCCGACCCGGAGAACTTCGCGCGGTGGGTTCTGATCCACGACCGCATCGCGGCCGGTGAGATGCCGCCCAAAAACAAGC
>DASWYH010000898.1:0-7790 GCA_036405095.1 Gemmata sp.
GCGGCTCAAGCACCGGCGCGACGTCACGCTGCCGTACACACTGTACCGGCTGCGCACGCTCGAAGCGGCACTGAAGCAGTACAGCGAGCAGAGCGGCGAGAACGCGCGCCAGGCCGCGACCGATCTGCACAGCGTCGCGAACGCCCGGAAGGCGTTCAGCGGACAGTTGCAGGGGCTGCTCGATCCCCAGATCATGGAGCAGAAGCAGAAGGGCGAGCGCGAGCTGATCGACGCCGCGTCCCAGCTCCGCCACCGGGCGCGGACGGTCCCCGGCCCGGCCCCGACCGGCTGGCCCGAGGCGTTCGATAACACACTCGACGCGCTCGCCCGGATCGAGGCCGTGCAGGCGAAGCTCCGCGGGTTCGAGAAGCAGCACGGGCTGTTCGAAGCCGGGCACGCGTTCTACACCCCCCTCTTCGGCATCGCGCGGCACTGCGTGCGGCTCACCGACGAACTCCCCAAGACGTCCGCGGACCGGCTCCGCGAGTACCGGGACAGCAACCTCGAATCGCTCAAGTACCAGCTCTTCAGCCCGGCCCCGCTGTACCCCGAACTCGAACGCGCGAAGCTCGCCACGTCGCTCACGTTCCTGGCCGAGAACCTCGGCGGCGAGCACGACCTCGTGAAGCTCGTGCTCGCGGGCAAGAACCCGGCGGCGCGGGCCGAAGAGCTCATCTCCGGCACGAAACTGTTCGCCCCCACGGAGCGGAAGCGCCTCGTGGACGGCGGCGCCGCCGCGATCGCCGAGAGCAAAGACCCGCTGGTCCTGCTCGCGCGGGCGATCGACGCCGAATCGCGGAAGCTGCGCGCGCGGTACGAGAGCGAAGTGGAAGAGCCCGAGCGCCAGGGCTACGCGGCGCTCTCGGGGGTGCGGTTCCTCGCGCTCGGCAACACGGTGGCGCCGGACGCCACGTTCACGCTGCGCCTCGCCTTCGGCACCGTGAGCGGGTACGAGGTGGGTGGCGAAAAGCTCAACCCGCACACCACCTTCGGCGAGGCGTTCGAGAAGGCCGCGAAGCTCAACGGCAAGGAACCGTTCGACCTGCCCAAGCGGTGGCTCGACGGAAAGGACAAGCTCGACCTGAAGACGCCGTTCAACTTCGTCTCGACGGCGGACACGATCGGCGGGAACAGCGGGAGCCCGGTCCTGAACCGCGCCGGCGAACTGGTGGGCGTCAACTTCGACCGCAACCGGCACGGGCTGGTGCGGAACTTCGTTTACACCGACGTGCAGGCGCGGCACATCGCCGTTCACTCGAAAGCGGTACTGGAGGCGCTGCGCAAGTTGTATCCGGCCGCGCCACTCGTCAATGAGCTGACGGGGAAGTAACGGGACGGCCCCGGAAGCAACGACAACACGGGGGCGCTATGTACCGCCTGTTCCCGCTCCTGGCGCTAGTGGCGGCGCCGGCGGCCCTGGTTCCGCCGGGTGCGGCCCCAACGCGCCCCGGGGCGCGGCCGGCTCTTATCGCCGCGCCGGTGCCACGCGCCGCCGGGCGGCCCGCGTTCGGTGCGAACGGCTTGCTCACGCGCGCCGATCTGGAAAAGGTGCCGTTCCGTTCGCAACCTACCAGACCGGACGACCCGAAACAGGAGGTCCAGCGGGCGGGGTACGATCTCGCGGTCCACATGCCGTGGGCCACGTTCCGCGAGGGCGAACCCGTTCCCGCGTACTTCATTCTCCGCAACAACAACAAAGAGGAGTTGCCGCTCCGGTGCCGGTTCGAGCTGTTCGGCCCGGAGGCCCGGCGCCCGGCTTTCGTGAACGGCTGCCGCTACACGGTTCGTAACCGGGCCACCGGGGAACCGGTCGAACCGGAGCGCCATGCCCTCATTGCGTGTGGCGGGGGCGCGATGATGACCGTCCCCGCGGGCGGTTTTTACGTCGCGACCGGCGACATCGGCTGTTCTGGCGGAAAGCCGCTGCCCCCGGGCGAGTATGAAGTGGATTGGGAAATTGCCGGTTGGGTCCGGGCCGCGCCGGTGCCCTTCGAAGTGGTCGGAGCGGCCCGCGCCGCGCCGGTGCCGCCGGTACGCCCCGAGGTTCACTTCTACGGCCTCTCGGTCGAGCGCCCTCTGCGGGTTCCACCCACCTCCGAACCGTTCACCGGTTACGAGTGCGAACTGTACGGCGAGCACACGGGCCGCATGTCCGCGGCGCTCGCGGTCGGACAGCACGGCACCTACGTCCCCGACGTCCACACGATTCCGGCTACAGACGCCCTCGTTGAAGCGCGGCTCGAATGGCTGCCGCACCGCGAGGGCGATCGCGCCCGTATCACCATCCGGGCCGTGCCCCCGCATTCACAGGTCCGGTTCTCGAACCTGCCGCAGCTCTACTTCCAAATCGAGGCGCCGCGGGCTGAGGGCAACCGGCCGTGGCACCGGCACACGGTCGAGGCGGTGATCGGAAACGGTGGGGACCTGGTGACCCCGTTGGAGATCGAACTGCGGATGCCGCGCGACTGGCGCGAGCGGGCGGTTGTGGTCGGCACCGGGCGCGTTGCGGTTCTCGTTCTGGGCAAGCCAGTTGAGATGCCGGTCGGGTTGGGCACGCAACGGGTCCAGAAGATTCAGGAGGCGGTTCGGCACCGGGGCGCGGGGCCGTATTGGACCGGAATCGTGCGCACCGGTTCCGTGCCGGTGCGCTTCCCGTCCGCGTCCGCCCGCTCGTACTGAGATCGCAACGCCCGGTCGGACCGGGGCGCGGGCTCCCGGCCCACTTTGTGGTGCGCGTGGGGCCGTTAGTGGTGGTTCCGGACCCGTCCTCGTGCGTGGTCGCAAAGCGGGCCAGAGACCCGCGCTCCAGAGCCCCTTCAACGGTAGCTTTCGGGCCTCACCGCGGACCGGCGGCGCTGGTACGCGGCGTGTGCCTGGGTGTAAGCCGTGGCCTTGTTGGCCGCTTGCACCCCGTATCCGATCCCGAACACGGTGAACACAACTCCGAACAGCGGGAAGAGCACTCGCGCGACACCGAATCCGCCGAAGTCCGGCGCCCCACTGGTGACCGCGAACGATGTGGCCGTCCAGACCGCGCCGAACGCGCCGATCACAACCGCGGCGATGATGCCGCCGTTCACGGTCGGGATGTACCGCCGGCCGTGCTTGCCGGTAATCATGTACCTTTCGCGCTCCATCGCCCACTCGCGGTCGATGCGCTCTAACTCGTTCTGGTAGCGCACCGCGGCGAGGTGCTCGCCGAGCTTTTCGGCCCCCGGGGCGGCGGATGCGGGCGCGGGCGCTGCGGCCGTTCGCGTCAGCACCGCGGCTTTCGCCTGCGCGAACTCGGCTTCCGTCAGGGTGCCGTTCCGGCGCAGGTCTTCGAGCTTCTGGAGTTCATCGGCGAGGCCCATTCGTGTCATCCCCTCTTTATTGCGGGCCAATGAGACACGCCATCAGCGCGCGCTCGAACGCGAGCCAGTCGAGCCCGGCGGCGAACACTTCGAGCCGGCTGTCGCGCCGGTACGCGGTGGGGGCCACGCTCACCGCGGTTCCCGCGCGGTTCACCGCCGCCCACTCGTCCGGGAGGTGGAACACGCCCTTGAGTCGTGTCACCTCCGGGGTATTCGCCAGAAGCGCAAGGATCTTGGCCTCGTCGAACACGTTGCTCGGGTCGAACACCCACCCACACGCGGGGCCGCCGGGGGTGAGGTAGCGCTTCACCGAAGGGACTCCCCCCTGGACCGGGACGGGCGGAAGGGGCGCCCCCCCCTTGGGAGCGGAGTGCGGTTCTTGCGGGAACAGCGGGAACCGCTCGTCGCTGGCGGTGAGATCGAGCCACGCGGGATCGAGCCGCCCCTGTGTGGTGCCCGCGATCAGGAGCTTGGGCGGGAACAGGGTGTCGGCCCACGACTGGAAGTCCGACACGAGCGCCGGCGGCGCGGTGTCGAGCTTGTTCATCACGAGCACGTCCGCCATCTGGATCTGGTCCACGAAGATCGGGTTGTCGCGCATCTCCGGTTTCGCGAAGTCGTGCGGGTCGACGATGCCGATCGTGGCGCGCACGTCGAGCCGCCCGTGGTAGCTCATCCGCAGAGAGTCGAGGAGTCGCGCCGGGTGACCCAGGCCGGTCGTTTCGATGATGAGCCGCTCGGGCCGCGCTTCGAGCAGCAAGAAGTGGATCGCGACCGGCAGGAACGGCGCGCTCGCGCAGCACACGCACCCGCCGCCCACCTCCTTGACCGTCACCCCCTCGGGGGCGCTACCCTCGATCAGCGCGTCGTCGATGGAAACGGCCCCGTATTCGTTCACGAGAACCGCCCACCGCGAACCGGGCTCCTTGCGCTGGAGCAGGTCGATGACGGCCGTCGTCTTCCCGACGCCGAGGAAGCCCGTGATCAAATTGGTCGGAACGGATTGCATCGGAGCTTTCGTTCATCGGGGGACAAGAGCGAACCGGCATTATCACTATACCCGCCGGGCGCGCGCCCGTAGTATCATGAGTCGCGACCGCCTCTCACACCGGAGTTCAAGCCCATGTTCCGAGTCGCTGCCGGTCTCGCCCTGCTCGGGGGACTGATTGTTCCCACCCTCTCCGCCGCCGGACGGGCTGACAAGCCCACGAAGGTGGAGATCGGGAAGCGCGGGAAGACCGCGACCGCGTTCGTCGAGGGGCCGGACCGCGGGTCCGGAACGGCGTTCTGTGTTCACCCGTCGGGGCTGTTCGTCACCAACGAGCACGTCGTTCGGGGGGCCACGGGCGAAGTCACGCTGGTGCTGAACCCGGCGCTCACGACGGAACGGGTGCTCAAGGCGAAGGTGGTCCGCGTGGACAAGGCGACGGACCTCGCGCTGCTCCGCGTCGATGGTGTCAAAGACCTCCCGAGCCTCCAGCTCGGTTCGTCGGACGGGATCGCGGAACTCGCGGACGTGGTCGCGTGCGGGTTCCCCCTCGGCAAGGCGCTCGCCACCGACAAGAAGGAGTACCCGGCGATCAGCGTGAACGCGGGGAGCGTCACCTCGCTCCGGTTGAAGGGCGGCGAGTTGCAGTTCATTCAGATCGATGTCGCGGTCACGTTCGGCAGCTCCGGCGGCCCCGTTCTGGACGACAACGGGAAGGTCATCGGCGTCGTCGTTTCGGGCATCGGGGGCGGTAAAGCGGGGCTCAATCAGGCGATCCCGGTGAACCAACTCGACCGGTTCCTGAAGGCCCCCGACATCGCGTTCGTTCCGCCGGCGGTCAGCGCCGCGGAGCTGAGTAAACCGGTCGAGTTCAAAGCGCGCGTGGTGTCGTTCGTCCCCAACGCCCCCGAACCGACTTTGAAACTCGTCCTGCGAGCGGGCGAGGGGGAGCCCCGCGAGTTCCCCATGAAAGCCGCGAACGGGGTGTGGGCCGCAACCGCCGCACCGGTGAGCAAATCGGCCGGCGCGCGCGTCGAAGTTGCGGCCCGGTTCGGGACCAGCACCATCACCGGGACCATTGACGACGGGGTGCTGAAGGTGGCCGGCAAACCGATGCGCATGAGCAGCGTGCGCAAGGTCGAGCTGAAAGCGAAGCCGGTCGTCCTCCTGGCGGACGGGCGCACCACGGTCGAGGGCGCAGTTACGGGATTGGGTGTCACAGACGTGGACGTCGGCGGGCAGAAACTGAAGCTCGATCTGTCGAAGGCCACGCAGTTGACCTTCCAGGGGAGCGCCCCCGGTGCGGACGCCGTGACCGCGACGGTCGTCGCCACCGTCGCCGGGAAAGAGGTGGCCCGCGCCGAGGCGCGTCTCACCGTGCGCGACGCGAGCGCGGCGGCGGCGGCCGACCCGTCCTCGGTCGTCATCACCGCACCCGCTCTGGACGCCGACCGGGTCGTGAAGCGGCTCCCCGACGTGTTCACGGATGTCGTGCTCGGGGGCGCCGGGCGCTACCTGATCTTCCACCTGCCGAAGCTCAAGAAGCTGGCCGTTTTCGACGTGAACGAGGCGCGCGTCACGAAGTACATCCCGCTCACGGAAGACGACATCACCTACGCGGCGGGCCTCGATTGCATCGTCATCGGGCTGAAGAAGGCGGGCAAGCTCGAACGGTGGAGCCTCACCACGTTCGAGCTGGAAAAGTCGGCCCCGCCGCCCTTCAAGGAGGACATCGGCGGCGTGGTCCTGGGGTACGGCTCGAACGGGCCACTCGTGGTCAACGGGTACTTCCTCGACCTCGCGACGTTCCGGCAGTTGCCGGTCCTCGACAACAACAAGAACGAGCGCGTCTGGGTTCCGAACGGGCGCCCGTTCGCCTCGGGCGACGGCAGCGTGTTCGCGGCGTGGAAGAGCAACCAGTCGCCGGTCGAGACGTCGAGCTTCGTGCGCGAGGGCGACACCGTGAAGCGGTACGAGGGGGGCGAGCTGATGCACGCCATCCCCGGCCCCGACGGCAAGGCGGTCTACACGGCCAAGGGCGTCGTGAGCCGCACCCTCAGCCGCGGCGACCGCGACGACGCCACCTACGGCTACTGCCTCCCGGCGGTGCGCGGCGACTACTTCCTCTCGCTCACCACCGCCACGGGCGGCAAGGGCGGCGGGTTCACGGTCTACTTGCGCGGGCTGAAACAGGCGGTCGCGAAGCTCGACAAGGTCGAACACGGGCTGTCGTTCGACGGCTGGGACCGCGAGTCGTTCGGCCCGTGGAAGCGCGTGTTCTTCGTTCCCGACGCGAAGGTGATCGTGGTCCTCCCGGTGAGCAACGATCAGGTGGTGCTGCACAAGTTCGACGCCGAACAGGCGCTGGAGAAATCGGGCCTGAACTACCTGCTCGTCACGTCGCAGCCTCCTGCGGAGGTGAACCCGGGGGCGACGTTCACCTACGCCATCAAGGTGAAGTCGAAGAGCGCGAAAGTGGCGTACCAGCTCGACAGCGGCCCCAGAGGGATGACGGTTTCGGCTGACGGTGTCGTGACGTGGGCGGTGCCCGCCGACGCGGTCGGCGATCAGGACGTGATTTTGACCGTGAAGGACGCCGCCGGGCAGGAGGTGTTCCACACCTTCACGGTGCGGGTCCGTAAGTGAGAAGGGGAGGGCTCACCACCAGCTCGCCGCACCGGGCAGAAGCAGGTGGTGAACCCTGTTCTTCGCTCCGGTGCCGTCACAAGATTCCGTATGTCTTGAACGCTTCCGCGGTGGTCATTCCCGACGCAAGCGCTTTCCGTACCAGGTTCTCCCCGCTCACCTTCTCTTCGGCCAGCCGCAAGGTTTCTTCCGCGGCGCCGTTGGGTACGACCACCACGCCGTCGTGGTCCGCAAGGACCAGGTCGCCGGGGTACACCAGCACGTCCGCGCACGAGATGGGCGTGTTGTGCGCGACCACGTCGAGCCGCCCGAGACTGTCCGCCGGGTGGAAGCCGACGTGGAACACCGGGAAACCCATGGCCCGGATCGCGAGCGAGTCGCGCGTCGGGCCGTCGAGGACGACCCCGCGGCACCCGCGGTACTGCGCGGAGGTCGAGAGCAACTCGCCCCAAAAGCTGCACGCGGACTCGGACACGACGAGCACGTCGCCCGTCTGGAGCGAATCGACGGCGGCCAGCTCGCCCGCGTAAGGGTGGGCGGGGGCGAGGTCGCGCGCGGGAACGGTCTGCACGGTGAGCGCGAACCCGGCGGCTTTCGCCTCGGGCCAGAGCGGGCGCACGCGCGGGTTCATGCTCTGGTTGCGGAACCCGAGTTTGTCCAGCACGTCCGCAACAACGGGGGTGTAGAGCTTGGCGAGCCGGTCGGCCCATTCGATGGGGCGGGACGGGGTGTGCATAGCGGGGCCTTTCGTGGGTGTGGCGCTCACGCGGTGCGGGCCGCAACGGTCAACGACCCGGATTGTG
>DASWYH010000899.1:0-7990 GCA_036405095.1 Gemmata sp.
CAATGCCCTGGGGGGCACGGCTGCCACGTTGCCCGCGCTCCCCAGGGCATCTGTTCTTGCCTCACCTCGTGGAACGTGGACCACTTGCCCGGCCCACTCAACTTCCGTGGCACAATTGCGCTCTCGACACACGTACCGGCCCTGGCTATCGCTGGCGCCTTCGCTGATACCTGGGTCCGCTGATGGTGTCCCTTTTTGACGAGCCGTGACCGCACCCGTGCGGTCACGGCTCGTCAAAAAGGGGCACTCTCGCCGGGTCCGGGTATGAACACGGAGCGCCGAACATGGGTCGTTTTGCCGCACTGGTCGCGGGCCTCGCGCTGCTTCCGACCGGTTGCCTTTCGGACGGTCAGTGGTCCGCCCGGAAGGTGCTGGGGCTGGATGACGGCAAACCGAGTTTCAACCCCAAAGACATGCCGGCCGCGTCCCTTGAGACCGCGGATCGGGTCGAGGTGCTCAGCCGGCGCATCATCGCCCAGAACACTTTTACCGGTATCGAACCACACATCTTCACCATCGGCGTGAAGGAAGCGGTGCTGTTCCATCGCGGTCCGAACGAACTGTTCATCAGTGAAGGCCTGGTGAACAAGTGCAAGACCGAAGAGGAACTTGCGGCGGTGCTGTGTTCGGAGTTGGGGCAAATGGTGGCCGAGATGCGCAACGCGAAGAACTTCGGGCACGACGTGGAACCGCTGCGGGACGCGTCGTTCGGGGCCGGTCCGGGCATCTCCGGCGGGACGCCCTACGACGCCGGACAGCAGGCGAACCTCGCCTACCACGAGAAACGACACCCGCGCGCGACCGCTGGGGCCGATCCCACGGACGCCAAGAAAACCGCCGGGGAGTTGCTGACCGGATCGGGGTTCAGCTCATCGGCCCTGGAGCGGGTGCAACCGCTCTTGAAGCAGTCGGACCGCGGCGAGGCGCTGCGCAAGCAGATGAGCGGTTCGGCCCCGCCACCGGTGTGGCAGAAGTAAACCGCTCGCGAACTCGCCCCGGCGCGGCGGCGTCATTGACTCCGGCCCGGTGGTCGCCGCGCGATGTTCCTTTTCAGCACCGAATCGCTCGTAGCCCCTGCCCCAACGAATCGGTTCCGCGCCGTTCAGGAGGCGCCGCCGGCGCGGTGTGCGTGAGCGACATCTGGACACTTGGGCTGGTTGGCGGGTTCGCCATTCTCGGCCGGGGCCGCTCACCGCGTTGCTGGTGCTCAGCGGCGCCGCGGTCCGCTCGGCCTCATTGCGGGGACCCGCGCCGCGTTTGCGCCTGAGATTTCAGAGGTAACGGAAAACGGTCGGTCCGCGCAAATCTTGATACAGGAGGGCTCCCGATCCGCAGTGCTCGCAGCTCCACCTGTATCACCTTACGAGCCCCGGCTTCTCGCTTTACTCCGCCTCCGTTCGGCAGTTCGGCATCTCGATGCGGCAGCAACCGAGGTTCAGTGCGTCCCTGGGGATGCCCGCTTCCACCGCGTCTTCGAGGACGCCGGGGCGCAGCGAGTACAGGACGAACCGCCCGCTCTTTTTGCCGCGGATCAAGCCGGCGTTCTTCAGGACGCTCAGGTGGTGTGAGACGTTCACGACGTTCTTGAGGCGCAGCATCTCCGCAATGGCGGTCACGTTCTGCGGACCGTCCGCGAGGAACCGGACGATTTTGAGCCGTTCCGGCGCGGCCAGGGCGGAGAGCAGCTTCGCACAGCGCTGCGGTTCGAGCGGGTCTTTAGCCACGGGCTACGCGCCTCCGGCGGGCGGTGAGGGGCACACGCGACACATTTTACCACCCTGCGGGTGAAGTGGCGAAGGGCCGGGGCTACGATCGCTTCTCGGCCACACGGAACACCTCCACCAACCCGTCGGCCGCGCCCGTCGCCATGTAGCGGCCGTCAACTGTGAACGCGAACCGGGTGACCGCCCGCCCCGGAACGTCCCACTCGCGGAGCGGTTTCCCGGCGCGCGCGCTCCAGTTGCGCACGCGAAGGTCGTCGCCGGCGCTGACCACCGTGTCCCCGTCGGTGAGCAGGAGCGCGCGAACGGCGCCCGATGTGCCCCTCAGTTCGGTACGCACGACGGGCCTGATCGCGGTCAAGTCCCAGAGCCGGATGACGCCGTCCTGGGCGCCGGTGGCAAGGGTTTTGCCATCGGGCGCGTAGGCGAGGGCGTGGACCTCCGAACCGTGGGCGAGCGCGGCGCGTTCGGTGGAGCGTATCCGCCCGATCGACCACACCCGCACGCTCGCGCCGCGCCCGGCGGTCGCCAGGCCCGTTCCGTCGGGCGCGAACGCGACCGCTATCACCGCGTGCGGGTGCCCGACGAGCATGGCCCGCGGGTCGCTCGCCGCGTTCGTCCGCGGCTCCCACACGCGCACCGTGCGGTCCTCGCCCGCCCCGGCGACCTGTTTGCCGTCGGGTGAAAAGCACAGTGCGTCGACCGCCCCGCGCGACCCGCGGAGGGTTCCGGTTTCTTGAGCGGCCGGGTCGGTCACGTCGTGCAGCCAGACGAACCCGTTCAGCGCCCCGGACCCGACGGCGAGCGTGCGACTGTTGGGCGCGAATGCGAGCGCCCGGAAGCTCTCTCCCGATTTCCGCAACACCGAGCGCTCGCCGGTTTTGCTCCCGGACACGTTCCAAATGCGTGCCGTGCCATCGCCCGCCGCCGAGGCGAGCAGGCACCGGTCCGGCGAGAACGCCAGCGCGACGATTTCCGCGGTGTGCCCCTTCAAACTGACGATTGCTCGCGCGGGCTCGGTCGGAATGTGTACGCTCACGGCTGCCCTTCCCCGAGTTCCGGTCCGCATCGCACCTCAACGTGCACTCTACAACACGACTCGCCGTTGCGCAGTGGGGCGAGAAACCCCCGCGCGGCACCGCGCGGAAGTAATACCCTGATAAGGTGACGCGCCCGTGTCCGAAAACGCGATCGCCCGCGAGCGGAGTTCCCCGTGACGCACAATGTGTTCGGCAAACTGCGGTTCAAGGAGGCCGATGAGTCGTGGGCCGGGTCCGCGGCGCTCCCGCGGTTCGCGGCCGTTGGGATGCGGTCAGGCCCGCCCCCGCTGACCGCAGAAGAGGCCGCGCAGGTGGCGGCCGACATGAGGGCCGCGCTCGAGGCTATGAAGGACCAGATCCGCGAACAGTTCGGGGAAAGGGCCGAACGGGCGTTCGCGGAGGTCGAGCGCGCGACCGAAGAGGCCGGGAGCGGTGCGGCCGAACCGGCACCGGCGGAAGCGGACCCCAAAGAGGACGCGCGCGCGAAGCGCCGGGCCGCCCGGCGCGAGAAAAATGCGGCACTGCTCGCAAAGGGGCGGTTCCCGGTGCGGGTCGCGGGGCCGGCCGGGACCGAGCCGTCCGCCGGCCAGGAGGCGTCGTTCCGCTTTCTGCTCGAAAACGAATCCACAGTGTACGACGCGGTCGTGGCGCAGCTCTGGGACTCATTCCAGCGCGCGTTCGAGCAGGAGCAGTGGCGCAAAATCGCCGGGATCAGGCCCGCGGCCACCGCGGCCGACCTGGCGGGGCGGTTCGCCGTCACCCGCGCGGACGTCACCCGCGAGTCCCGCGCCGGGTTCGCGCACCTCGTGTTCCTGATCGAGTCCGACTGGCAGGACGAGCAGGGGTTGGTGGTGGTGTACTCGCCGGACACGCGGGCCGCGCGCTGGACCTCGTGGGAGGAGCTGTGCGACCTCCTCGAATCGGACGAACCCGAAGCGGAGCCCGAGGAGTACGTTCCGTCGCCGCACGACCTGTTGCTCGAAGCGATCCTCACCGGCGACGAGCCGCGGGCGCGCGAGCTGATCGCCGCCGGGGCCGACATCAACGCCCTCGGGGCCGACGAGTACCCGCCGCTGTGGATCTCGGTGGACCAGATCGAGGCCGAGGAGGTGCGCCGGCTGCTCGCGTTCGGCGCCGACCCGGGGCTGGCGAACCCGGACGAGCGGACCACCCCGCTCCGGCACGCGAAGAAGATGTACCGCGACATGGGGTTCGCCCCGGCGAAGAAGCGCGACGCGCTCATGGACGGGGTGCTGTCGCTGATGCGCGAGGCCGCCGGCGACCGGTTCAACGATATCAAGTTGCGGCTCGAAGAGATCATCAAGCTGCTCGAAGGTGCCACCCGCAAGCCCGAGTGAGCCCGAAAGGGCCGCTGCGCCCGGCCCGCCCGTCAGAAGAGAGCGCCCCCATGTTCCTCGGCTACAACACGAACGGGTTCGCCCACCACCGGCTCGGCGACGCCCTCGACATCCTCGCGGAACTCGGGTACGGCGGGGTCGCACTCACCCCGGACGTGAACCACCTCGATCCGCACGGCCTCGACCTCAGCACGCGGGTCCGGGAGTGCGGCGACGGGCTCCGGCGCCACGGGTTGCGGTGCGTGATCGAGACCGGGGCGCGGTTCGTGCTCGACCCGCGCCGCAAGCACCAGCCGACGCTGATCTCCCCAACGGACGAGGCGCGCGAACAGCGGCACTGGTTCCTGTGGTTGTGCTTGCAACTCGCCAGGGAGTTGGGTGCCGGGTGCGTCAGCTTCTGGTCCGGCGCGCCGGACGACCGTGCCGCGCCTTCGGAACTCATGGCGCGGCTGGTCGAGCGGTGCAAGCGACTCTCCGAAGAGGCCGCGCAGCGGAACGTGAAGCTGGCGTTCGAACCGGAGCCCGGCATGTTCATTGACACGATGGACAAGTTCGCCGAGCTGCACGGGCGGGTCAACCACCCCGCGTTCGGGCTGACCGTCGATATCGGGCACCTGGTCTGCAACGGCGAGTTGCCCGTGAGCCGGGTTCTCGGGGACTGGAAACACGTTCTCTGGAACGTCCACATTGAGGACATGCGCACCGGGGTTCACGATCACCTGATGTTCGGCGAAGGGGAGGTGGATTTCGCGGACGTGTTCGCGGGGCTGCGGGCGGCGGGCTACTCGGGCGGGGTTTACACCGAGTTGAGCCGCCACAGCTACGACGCGGTGAGTACGGCGCGCCGGGCGAAGGCGTTCCTGGCGCCATTCCTGGGCTTGTAAACGGCAGGTTCGAGCCCCTGACCGACCCACGGGATGCGCGGAACCGGCGGCACCAGAGCTCCTCGGCATCGTGGCCGGGGTTCCTGGCGTCGCCCACCGGGGTCCCGCCCCGGATGGCACCTGCACCCTGCTCACGGTGGTTCAACCCGAGGCGCTCCGGCGGTGCCTTCCCGGAGCGGGTTGCTCGGACCGCGGTGACCGAGGGTGACCCGATCCGGTCGGCGCCCGTCACAACAGGCCCTGCGCCGACCCACAACGCGGCGGCACCCGCGGGGCGGGCGAACGAGCCGGCCGAACGCGGATCGCCGCGTGTTCCGTCAGGTGGCCGGGAGCTGCCAGGCCACATCCAGGCGCGCGTGAGAGGGGGGGCCGCTGGCGGCGACCTGCAAGAAGGCCTCACGTGCGTACTCGCCCAGTTGCGGCAGGTCCGCCAGCTTCAGCTGCGGGTACTCGCGGTAGAAACAGATGTCGTCCGGGAGCGGCGCGCCCACGAACTCCGTTTCGGGGAGAACGACCTTCGCGAGTTCCTTGAGCCGGTCCCCTTCGGGGCCGGGCGGGGCCCCCAGAATCACCATCTCGTAAGGCCTGGGGAAGACGTTCGGAATGAGCTCCGGTGCGGCTTCTTCGAACGCCTCGCCGAGCAGCGGTTGCGCGGTCCCGTTATCGGTCCGGGAGGCAAAGAACACGGTCGCCGCGTCCGAGTGGTCGAGCTTCGCGTCCAGGAACTCGCGCGCCCGGTTCAGCAGCAGCTCGCGGAACACCGGCCCCTTCTCCACCGGCTTGAGGCACACGTTGCCGAGGCCGCGGAACTTGCGGGTGATGTCCTTTTGCAGCCCCTGGTCGAACGCCAGGAGGTCTTCCGGCGCCAGCCCGGCGAGGAACAGGTCGGCCGCGTCGTCGAGGTTCTTGCAGCCGTCGGGGAGGATCAGCTTGCCCGGCGCGTCGGCCGCGCCGTTGGGGCCGCCGGTCGCGCCCAGCGCCGCGTGCATGTCCCCGAGCGCGGCCCGGCAGAAGTTGATCTCCCGCAGGTACTCCGGGGCGTTGCCCGCGAGCTTGCGGAACACCGACAGGGCCAGGTCCAGCACGTGCAACTGGAGCCGCTTCCGGGCGAACCCGCGGAGCAGGTCGATCACCTCGGCCGCGTTCGATTTGCGGGCGGCCAGCGCGCCGAGGCCGGTGCCGCCCAGGCCGCCGATCACGTTGAACAGGCGCGCATAATTGGCGCGCACCTCCTTGTCCAGGTCGGCCCGCACGGGCTCGAGCGCGTCCACCTGGTTCTTGAGCCGCTCGCTGATCTGCCGGACCGCTTCCTCGGCCCCGGGGAGCCGGTACTGTGGGACCTCCAGGAACGTCGCGGCCATCATCGAGACGTGGCCCTCCGTCTCCTTGACGAGTTCATCGAACTTGAGGCTCATTGCGGCGTGGAGCGAGCCGAGCTGCGGGTCGTTCTCGCTGTCCGGCTTGCCGACCAGCTTGATGAGCTGGTCGAGGACGCTGCACGCGGACACGGCGTCCAGCCGGCCCCCGGCCGGGGTGCGGGTGCGGAGCGGGTCGATGAACGCATCGAACACGCGCTCGGGGTCTTCCCGGAGCGCGGCCCGGGCGGCCCCCTGGAGCGCTCCGACCACGGCCTCGAACGAGAGCCGGCGGTCCCCCCACTGCTGATCCAGCCACCCGGCGATGTGCTCGCGCAGGTGGGTCGCGTCTTTACCGGTCCAGTGCTGGAGCTGGCGCTGGGCGAACCGCCGGGTGGCGGCGGCCAGCACCTCCGGGCGGGGCCAACTGAGCCGGAACAGCCCGAACGTCTGGCACGCCGGTGCCTCGGCCGGGTAGGCGCGGCAGTACACGTCGCGCCCCTCGTCCGCGACCCGCCCGGCGGGGGTCAGGAGTTCGTGGAAGAGTGCCCGGGCCGCGGCCCCCACGACCGGGCGCGACGAGCGCTCGCCCGCGCCCTTCGGGAGCTGGGAAACCATCACGCGGGCGAACGGCGGCTCGCCATCGGTGATCGGCGCCTCGGTCTTGTCGAACACCGTCTGGTAGCGCGTCTTTTTCGCCTGGAAGTGGTACAGCTCCGCGAGTGCCGCGTACGCATTCGCGAGTGCCGCGTTGCGCGGGGACGAGGCTTCGGCGGGCGGCACGAAGAACATGCCGACCACCTCGGGCCGCAGGTAGCCCACTTGCCGCAGCTCGTGCTTCACGAGGTACGCGACATCGAGGAACATGCCGCTCCCGGTGCCGCCGGCCAGCCCGGCGACGATGTACGCGCGCGGGCGGTTGGTGCGGAGCCCGAGCTTCGTGGCCTTGTCGGCCTGGAGGAGCGGGGCGTCGGTCAGGAACGTTTCGATCTCCTGGCGGACCCGCTGCGCCACGGTGCGGTAGTGGTCGAACAGCGCGAGCCGGCCGAAGGCCCGCACCCCGGCGGCCGACTCGGGGTTCCGGGGGAGCTTGTACAGCGCGCCCGCCGGCATCCACTGGTCCACCGGAGGTAGCGCGTCGCGCTGCATGTAGTGGGTCGAGCGGTTGAGCTTCGCCGGGACGACCTCGCGCGGGCTGAGCGCGGCCGGGTCGTCCGGGCCCGGCGGGGCCGAGCCGGTCGCCGGGTCCGTGTCGATGTACAGGATGCGGACGTTGGGAACGCGCTCGGTTGAAGCGTACCGGTCCGCGACGATGCGCTTGAGGTGCTCCGCGACCCGGAGCCCGGTGTGACCGAGCACCACCACCAGAGCCGGGAACAGGGCACCGTCTCCGGACTTCTCGGGCGGGGCGATGCCCAGGCTCCCCATGCGCCCGGTCTGCACGACCGGCGGCCGGGTGAGCGTCTGAACCGGGTTCTGGAAGCTCGGCGGCCCCGGGGGTACGAGCCGAGAACCCGAGGCGCTGGGCGGCACCAGCGCCGGGAGCGGGGTGTGCCCCGGTCCCGCTCCGGGTTTGATGAGCGGCGCCATTTCGCGCCCGGGGGGCGCGGTCCCGAGCCGCCCGGAACCGCT
>DASWYH010000900.1:0-4426 GCA_036405095.1 Gemmata sp.
CTTGAGGTGCGCCACCTCGCCCCCCAGCGCGCGGCACGCGCCGGCCAGCGCGCCCAGGATCGCCGTGAGGAGCGCGTCGAGGTCGAACGGGCGGGCGCTCGACAGGTGCGCGGTCGCGTTGAGCCACCCGAGTTCGGCCTCGCCCTCGGCGTAGGTGTCGTAGTCGATGTCGAGGAGCTTGCGCCCGAACGCCCCCTTCTGGTCGAGCAGCTCCGCGAGCGCGTCGAACCCGGCGCCCGTGGTCGCGCTCGCCCGCAGGACCGGGGTGCCCGGGAACTGCGCGGTCACGAGCCGCACCAGCTCGTCCACCTGCGGCGGGTCCAGTTCGTCGGTCCGGTTGATGACGATCGCGTCCGCCTCTTCGAGCTGCTTCTTGAAGATGTACGCGGCCTTCGGGCTGAAGCCCCCGGCGGCCTGGTTGCGCAAGATCCGCAGCCCGTGGCTCGGTTTGAACAGCACCGCGTAGGGCGCGACCTCGAACCGGCCCGCGTACAGATCCTTTAACGGCTGGATCACGGTCGCGACGAGGTCCGTGCAGCTCCCCACCGGCTCGGCCAGGATGACGTCGGGGCGCGCGGCGCCTTCGAGTGCCCCGACGCGCCCCACGAGGTCGTCGAACCGGCAACAGAAGCACGCCCCCGGCACCTCCTCGACCGCGAGCCCCTGCGCCCGGAGCGCGTTCGTGTCCACGAGGTCGTGCGCCTGATCGTTCGTCACGACCCCGACCCGCTTCCCCTGAGCCTGGTAGTGCCGCGCGAGCCGGCCCAGGGTGGTGGTTTTTCCGGCGCCGAGGAATCCGCCAACCATCACGAAGCGCACCGTCATGTGCGTGGCCTTTTGGTGTGTGTGAAGGGCTTTTTATAGTATCACTACGCCCCGCGCGATTGGCCCGCCACTTGCTGACCTTTCTCGGTCCGGCACCCGCTCCCACTCGGAGTTCCTTCTTGTTTCGGCTCTTGCGGCTCATGACCGTGGCCCCCGGTCACTTCCACGCGGCGCTGGTCCAGAAGCGCGCGCTGCACGGGGTCCACCACCGAACACACGTGTACGCCCCCCTCGACGGCGACACCCTCGCGCACCTGGCGCGGGTCGCGGCCTTCAACGCCCGCGGGGACCACCCGACCGCCTGGGACGTGGACCTCCGGGCCGGCCCCGACTACCGGGAGCGGTTCGCGCGCGAGCAGCCCGGGAACGCGGTGGTCCTCAGCGGGCGCAACCGGTCCAAGATCGACCTGATGGCCCTGTCGGTCGAAAACAACCTGCCCGTGCTCGCGGACAAGCCCTGGATCATCGAGCCGGCCGACTTCCCCAAACTCGAAGCGCTGTTCGCCCAGGCCGAGCTGCGCGAGGGGCTGGTCTGGGACATGCTCACCGAGCGGTTCGAGATCACGAACTGGCTCCTGCGCGAGCTCGCGCGCGACGCGGAACTGTTCGGCGAGTGGCAGGCGGGCACCCCGGAGCACCCGGCGCTGTGGCTCAAGAGCGTTCACCTCCTGAAAAAGTCCGTCAACGGGCAGCCGCTGGTGCGGCCGTGGTGGTGGTTCTCGGCCGCGGTTTCGGGCGAGGCGCTGACCGACGTGGGCACCCACCTCGCGGACCTGTCGATCTGGCTCACCGCCCCGGACCAGCCGATCCACCACGCGACCCAGGTCCGGGTGCTCGCGGCCGAGCGGGCCCTGCTGTTGCTCACACAGGACCAGTTCGGCGAGCTCACGGGGCTGCCGGCGTTCCCGCCCGAACTGGGCCCGCACGTCGCCGAGGGGAACCTGTACTACGGGGGGTTCGGCAGCGCGACGTATGTGCTCCGCGGGGTCCACGTGAAGTTCGAAGCCGCCTGGGAGTACGAGGACCCGACCGGCGGGGACGCCCACCAGTGCGTCGCCCGCGGGACGCGCGCCACCGCGCTCATCCGACAGGCCCCGGGGGCGCTCCCGCAACTGTTCTTCCGCGCCGCCGCCCCCGCGCGGCACGGGGAAATGGTACACCGGCTCTCGGCCCGGTGTGCGACGTTCCAGCGCGACATCAAGGGGCTGGCGGTCGAGGACCTCGGCACGGAAGCGCGTGTGCTCGTGCCGGACAACTGGCGCACCAGCCACGAGGACCACTTCGCCGAGGTGATGGGCGAGTTCGTGCGGTACTTCCACGCGCCCCGCGCGGTCCCGGCGTGGGAGCGGGCGAACGCCCTCACCCGCTACTACATCACCACAAGGGCACTGGAACTGGCCCGCGCACCGAAGTGACCCGTCAGCCGGGGAACTCGGACCAGCGGTCCCGGGGCTCCCAGCCCAACAGCTCGCGCGACCCTGAGAGGTCGTACATGTGGGTCCCGACGGGGCGGCTGCTCGCGTAGACCACCGCGAACGGCGGGAGCACCGGCGCTTCGACCGCCGCGGCGAAGAACCGCCCCGCGTCGCCGGGGCTGAGGTACACGTCCGGCCCGATCCCGCTCTGCCGGAACTCCTCTTCCTGCCCGGCGCGCGGGCACCACCCGAGCCGCACCGCGAGCACCTCCAGCCCGTGCTCCTTCGCGTACACCTGCCCCAGCGCTTCGAGGAACACCTTGGTGCAAGCGTAAAGGTAGCGCGGCCGGGGCGGGCTGTCGGGCGTCACCGGCACGTTCCCGTCCCGGAGGTGCCCGTCGATCACCTGCCCCGTGCTGGCGAGGACCACCCGCGGGATGCCCAGCACCCGCGCGGCTTCCAGCACCTGATAGGGGCCGATGACGTTACCCGGCACGAGGTCGCTTAAAAAGTTGTCCCCGTCATCCGGCGCCGCGCCCCGCGGGTACCGCGCATCGTCCGGGGTCGCGGCCAGGTGGATGATGCAACCGGCCCCGACGGCGGCCCGACGGAGCGCGGCGGGGTCGGTGAGGGTTCCCTGGACCGAACGTTCCGGGGGCAGGCCGGGCGTCGCGTTCAGGTCGTAACCAACAACCGCGTGCCCGCGGGCGAGCAGTTCGGCCACGACCGCCCGGCCGATGCGACCGGCCGAACCGGTCACGAGGATTCGCTTGTGAGTGCTCATAATAACCTCGTTGTACTCGTGCCCCGGCATGTTACCATCGGGTCACCTGCTCCCTTCAATGAGGTCTGGGATGAACCGCCGCGAGTTCCTGGCAACTTCCGCAGCCGCCCTCACAACCGCCCGAGCCGTTCCCGCACCCCCGCCGAAGGACAAAGCGATGCTCCCCATCGTTGACACCCACCAGCACCTCTGGAACCTCGACGAGTTCAAGCTCGCGTGGTTCGATCCCAATACCCCCGAGGGCAAGATCCTCGGCCACAACTTCACCCCCACCGAGTACGCGAAAGCGACCGAGGGGTTGAACGTGGTGAAGGCCGTCTACATGGAAGTGGACGTGGTGCCCGAGCAGCAGCAAAAAGAGGCCGATTACATCACCGAGCTGTGCAAGAGCGGCAAAACGGTGACGTGCGCCGCGGTCGTCTCCGGGCGCCCCAACTCGGACGGGTTCGAGAAGTACGCGAAGCAGTTCAAGGGCAGCAAGTACGTCAAGGGCGTCCGCCAGGTGCTGCACGTCAAGGGCACGCCGGCCGGGTACTGTCTGGACCCCAAGTTCGTCAAAGGCATTCAGCTTTTGGGCGATCTGGGGCTCAGCTTCGACATGTGCGTGCGCCCGGCCGAGTTGCCCGACTTCACGAAGCTCGCGGAGCAGTGCCCGGGCACGCGGTTCATCCTCGACCACTGCGGCAACGGCAGCCTGAAGCACACGGCGGCTGAGCGCGAGCAGTGGAAAAAGGACATGACGGCGATTGCCGCGAAGAAGAACGTGGTCGGCAAGGTGAGCGGGTTCATCGCGACGGCCCCGGAGCGCGGGAAGGCGAAGATCGAAGACCTCGCGCCGATCATTAACCACACGCTGGACTCGTTCGGGCCGGACCGCGTGATGTTCGGCGGCGACTGGCCGGTGTGCCTGCTCGGGGTCGAAAAGTACGCCGACTGGCTCAACGCGCTGAAGGCCGTCGTCAAGGACCGCACCGAGGACCAACAGAAGAAGCTGTTCCACGACAACGCCATCAAGTTCTACGGGCTGTGATACCGGGTCGTGTTGAAGAGTAACCGTTCTGCCCGTGTGCTTGACCTCCCCCCTTTATGGCCGCGTGACGACCGCCTGCGGGCGCCCGCGGACACAAAAGGGGGGAGGTCAAACACAAGCGACGGTTACTCTTCAATCCGATTTGGTATGAGGCCACGGGCCGCGGGCGGCTCACACGAACGATCGATTAATCGCCCGCATCATCTGCAGGCCGCTGACCGTTCTTTGGCCCGACTTCCCCCTTGCATTCACCGCGCGTTTCGGGCATGAGTGGAATTAAGCCGTTTCCTCTCGGCGGCGGTGGCGCACGTGCCAGGGAGCCTTCACCATGACCGCGCTAACGGTTCTGCTCGGTACGGTAACGTTCTTCAC